>NZ_LFCV01000086.1 GCF_001037465.1 Xenorhabdus khoisanae | reverse complement strand
ATTGGCTTGACATGACTAATAGCTAACGATATTAATTCAGTACTTGATAATATCTGAGACATTCAGCCATAGCTATTCAAATTATTTCTCGTATTAGTGTGATGACAAGGGAGACGGCATATGAAAAGCCTAACAATAAATCAGTATTCTACCATTCATGCTTTAGTATCCGGCGTCTTTGATGGAATGTTTAAAATATCAGAAATCAGCCATGGTGGTTCATTCGGCATTGGCTGCTCACATGCACTCGCGGGTGAAATGATTGCACTGGATGACACCTATTTTGAGATTCAAGGGGCAGGAAATATACGTCAATTAACCGATCATGAACAACTACCTTTTGCACAGCTAACACATTTTAATCCTGACGATCAATTTCCTGTTTCACATATCAGTAAGCAAGATATTTACTCAAAGTTATCTGCTCAAACAAATATAGATAATATTTTCGTGGCAATAAAAATTGAAGGACTCTTTGAAAATGTTTGGTTTCGCCGAACCAATCACCAGGAAAAACCTTACAAACCCTTTATTGAAGCAATAGCAGAACAATCTGAAGAAACACTCCATGATATCTCTGGTGTAATGATTGGTTTCTGGACACCCGAACATTTTCAAGGTATTTCGGTAGCGGGTATTCATCTTCACTTTATTGATGATGCCCGAAAAAATGGCGGGCATGTCTTCGGATTCCAACTGAAAAACGGCCTTTTAAGCTATGAAATGAAACAAGACGTAAAGATTCATCTGCCAAACAAGAATGAGTATCTCAATACTGACATCAAGGTTAGTGATTTGGACGATATTATCAAGCGATCAGAAGGTTAAGGGAAAAAGGTTGAAGGCAAAATGCTTAACTATATCCAATGAATTTTATATTCAGGTAGTATTGCAGGGAAAGTCAGCATAATCCCTGCAATGTCATCATATGATAATTTGAGCCTATTCCACTGCTACGGTTTCTTTAACAGTCCTTTAAATGGTCTCTTCACAACAATGACTCCCTGCCCTAACAATACACCCACGATAGTAATAACGATACCAATCATTTGTGCCAAACTGGGCATGTTGCCCATAATCACCTGGATAATAAGTGCAAAGATTGGAACGAAATTGAAAAATATCGCCGTCTTTCCTGCTCCGCGAATTGCAACCCCCATATTCCAAAAAAGATACGCAATTGTGGAGCCGCCAATGCCTATATAAATACAGGCCAAATGGCTTTCAAACGTTCCGGATGATAATGCAGGGATGGGTGACTCAACAAAAAATGCAATAAAAGCTAATATAATTGCACCAAAAAACATCGTCCAACTGGTCGTCTCCAACGGCGTCGCATTTTTAATAAATCTCCGTATCCCTACTGTATACATCGCCCAACCAAGACTTCCGATAAAAATAATCATATCGCCAGTTGCCACCTGAATTTCACCACCTAAAACCAACTGACCATTGGTAATGACTAAAGCAACGCCTAACAAACTAATTGCCATGCCAACTATACGCATAAGATCAGGTAACTGACGATATATAATAGCTTCGAAAATGTTGGCAGAAATAGGCGTCGTAGCAACTATCAACGCAGCCGTGATCGGACTTGAGCTTTGAAGACCAACAAAAAAAGCGCCATTGAATCCTGCAACGCCAATCGCCCCAAGAATAATAAATTCCCGCCAGTTTTGTTTCAAAACCTTGGCATGAATTCCTTCTTTCCATGCCAAGAAAATGAAAATACAGATGACCGCAAAGAAAAAGCGCTCAACAGAAGCTGTCCACGGAGGCAGACTCACAAGAGCAAATTTAGTTACCTGAAAATTGGATCCCCAAAAGAATGTTGCAATTAACGTTAATATAACCGCGAACTGTGGTGTTGTTCTCATATCCATTCCTACTAAGCTGAATAACTTTCGACAAAATCATTGTGGCATCTTTCAAAATTGAAATATTTAGACAATATTGGTAATCAATTTTTCATAAATGGAAATTACATTGTGCAATCATTTAATTGGGATGATATTCGAGTATTCTTGGCAGTCACACGAACAGGCACTATCAGTAAGGCAGCAGATACTCTTGGTATCGGTGTGGCAACCGTATCGCGAAAAATAGAACGATTGGAGTCCTCTTTCGGAATGCCTTTATTTCTCCGACATCAAGCGGGATATAAGCTAACCGAAGATGGTGCAAAACTATTGGAAAAGGCCGAAGCTATGGAAATGGCAGCAAGTTCATTTTTGTTTGAAGCCGATATACAAGCTGCCATCGCGGGAACAGTACGGCTTGCAACACTGGAAACGTTAGCCAATCATTTAATTATGCCAAACTTGTCAATCCTACAAAAAGATCATCCGAAACTGACATTAGAAATCACAACCGATATCTATTCTGTCAATCTCCACCGCCGCGATGCGGATTTAGCACTCCGCATCATCAGACCTGAACAAGGTCATGTTAATGTTCGTCAACTGGGAACATTGGGATTTGGTCTTTATGGAAGCACAGACTATTTGGCAACCTGCTCTTCTGGCCTATTTCAAGGTGAATATGACAATGCTCGCTTTATTGGCTGGACAGGTGAACACTCGCAACTTCCTTCTGTTAGCTGGCTTAAACAAACCCTAAAAGGTCGTCCACTTTCAATCTCAACAACATCAATTTTTACTCAGATTACAGCAGCGCGTGAGGGACTTGGATTGGCTGTATTACCCCATATTGCGGCCTGTAATACCGGGCTTATCTGTATTTCGCGTGACTTGGGTATAGATAGACCTATCTGGCTTGTGATCCAATCTGATTTAGCTCACTCGCCGAGGATACGGAAAGTTGCCGATTTTTTGGCTGATATAGTTTTTCAGAATAGAGATAAGCTTTCAGGACAAACTGGCATTAACTTCTTTTAAAAATTAAAAAAGCAAAAGACGGAGTGTCTTTTTAACGATCTTCTACCAATATGTCAGTATTTCAGGATTGATAAATAAATCCTCACAGGTGATCTATATGAGTAAAAAAAATTTATGGAAAACTGATGAGAAACGTTGGCAGGCCATCATTGAACGCAATAAGGATGCTGACAGCCATTTCGTATATGCCGTGCGTACTACGGGAATATATTGTTTGCCATCCAGTACCGCACGCCTTCCAAAACGGGAGAATGTGATATTTTTCGACAACGAAAATGAAGCTCAACAGCAAGGTTACCGACCAAGTAAACGCCCACGAGGTAATCAGCCTGAGTTGGAAGCCAATTATCTTGCCAAAATTGCAAAAGCATGTCGCTATATTGAACAAAATGAAGGGCATATCACACTAGTACATCTCGCTAGCCATGTGGGAATGAGCACATTTCATTTTCATAGATTATTCAAAGCGAAAACAGGATTAACGCCAAAATCCTACGCAAATGCCCATCGTAGTCAGCGCTTACGGGATAATTTACAACAAGATAATAGTGTCACTGAAGCTATTTTCGATGCCGGATTTAATTCCAGCAGCCGATTTTATGAAGCCTCATCCAATTTATTAGGTATGACACCAACTGTCTGGCGTGCCGGCGGTAAAGGAATGCAAATTCACTTTGCGTTAGGGATTTGTACATTAGGCCACATCTTAATAGCGCAAAGTCAAAAAGGTATTTGTGCCATTTTACTGGGAGATGATCCAAATAAACTCCTTCAGGATCTACAGGATAAATTCCCTCAAGCAGAATTTATCGGTGGGGATCCCCAGTTTGAGCAACTCATTGCACAAGTTGTCGGCTTCGTCGAAACACCAGAAACAGAATTGAAATTACCACTGGATATTTGTGGCACAGCATTTCAGCAACGAGTCTGGTTAGCACTGCGAGAAATTCCGGTGGGTACAACCGTCAGTTATACCGAAATTGCCAAACGCATTGGTTCTCCCAAAGCTATACGTGCCGTAGCTAGTGCCTGTGCAGCCAATATGTTGGCAGTTGCTATTCCATGCCATCGCGTGGTCAGAAATGATGGCGCCTTATCTGGGTATCGTTGGGGAATTGAGCGTAAACGTGAGTTATTAAATCGAGAGGAAAAAACACGATGAATGTAACAATTGATATCGTACATCAACTTGATCTATTCCCAACCCATTGTGTCTGTATCTTTAGGATTGCCGGCTACCTTTCTATTTGGTGAATTGCAACGTGAACACCCATGCCAACGTGTTCTGCTAACTCATGGCGATATTATCGTATGGGGTGGAAGTTCTCGGCTTCGTTATCATGGAATATTGCCACTGAAAGATAATATTCGTTATAACCTAACGTTCAGGCGGGTTTTTCCAGCCTAAAAATCAACCAAGCAGTGCCTTTAAAATGACTGAGATAAAAAGGAAGCAATCAAATTCAATGCTTCCTCTATCTAATTTTATCCTAAATGCTACAAGCATTATATACACCCGTTTTTTAGCAAAGCCATCTCCATGAGATCGCAGTATTGACCATTTCTGAGTGATTCCATACGCCGTATACCTTCCTTTTCAAATCCAAATTTTTTATACAATGCGATTGCCTTTTCATTATCAGCAAAAACTCCCAACTCAATTCTGATACAACCTAACCAATTAAATGCGTAATCAATAGCAAATGCCATCATCTTTGAACCAACCCCTTTACCTGAATAAGCCGCATCGACCCCAATACAAATGCCCACCACATGCCAGCGTCTTGGGTTTGCATGGGTAAATAATCCTAATGATCCCACAACCTTACCATCTACTTCTGCGACAAAATCAATATCTCCTCGCATCTTATTTAACTTTAAACGTTCTCTCCACATATCATGTGAAGGGCATGGACGTTGCAAAGTATTAGGGTAAACATTCGGATTACTATAAATTCGTTGATAATGTTCAGCATCTTCAGGCTCAGTTGCCCTGATTATAATTTCCATATATACCTCTTATAATAACTAATAAAAACATTGGTGATTCACTGATATTATGTTAATACAATGATTTAATTTATTCAGAGTTATATTTTCTTATCTTATTATAAGAAGATTATTTTTATGTTAATAAATTAAAACCCCATACACCCAATAGAT
Organism: Xenorhabdus khoisanae; assembly: GCF_001037465.1. Lineage (GTDB taxonomy): Bacteria > Pseudomonadota > Gammaproteobacteria > Enterobacterales > Enterobacteriaceae > Xenorhabdus > Xenorhabdus khoisanae. The sequence continues at coordinate 20,886 of NZ_LFCV01000086.1, read as the reverse complement.
GAAAAAGAAACGATCAAAACAAAAGTTTTTTCTATCGGGTTTGTTATTTTTAATAAGATATCACAAAAATCTGCTGTTAATTAAAGCCATTCCCATAACATCACAATATTGACCATTTTTTAATGACTGCATACGCCGAATACCTTCTACTTCAAATCCAAATTTTGTGTATAAGGCTATCGCTTTTTCATTATCAACAAAAACTTCCAATTCAATTCTGATACAGCCTAACCAGTTGAACGCATAATCAATCACGAACGCCATCAGTTTTGAACCAATACCTTTCCCCGCATAAGCCGCATCAACACCAATACCTATGCCTACCGCATGTCTTCGCCTTGGATTGGCATGGGTAAATAACCCTATTGTCCCCACAACCTTGCCATTTACTTCAGCAACAAACTCAATATCTCCTTGATCTTTAATTGCTTTTAAACGCTCCTTCCACATTTCACGCGAAGGGCATGGGCGTTGCAAAGTATTAGAATAAACATCAGGATGGCTATAAATTCGTTGATAATGCTCAGCATCTTCAGGCTCAGTCGCCCTGATTATAATTTCCATGTATACCTCTTTTTCGACTTGACTCTCCTTATAACTACCTGATAAAAAAATAAATGTAAATAGTCTTTTGAAAATTATTTAAATTAATAATTTTACCTGTTCATAATGTTATTTAATATCAGTTTATTTTCTTTGGAGTGAATATGGTTCAGGAAAATTTAGCTATTTTTAAGCTTATCAAACAATTTGAAGTCAGCCTTCATGGTGAGAAAAGAAATAATGCCGATTGGCTTAATACTGTATTACACGATGATTTTCTGGAAATCAGTAAATCAGGTTATGTTTATACTAAAAAAATCGTGTTCAATGAATTAACCACAGAGATAAAAACTACTTCCCCAATTTTTCACATCACTTCTCTATGAAATATTTGGATGAAAATATTGCTTTACTCACTTATCAATCTTATGAAATGGATCAAGCTGGCAATCCATTCAATCAAGCACTCCGTGCATCAATTTGGCAATTATCTTCGGATAACACATGGCAACTTAGATTCCATCAAGGTACGCTCATGTCCGCATAATGTAAAAAATGGCCCAATTCCTGGGCCACTGATATTTAATTTATGGGATTTTTATTACTCAATAAGTAAGGCGAGCTTTGCGTTTTTTCACAATCTGAAACCCAATCACCAAAATAATGAACCAAACGGGTGTTGCGATCAAAGCTTGACGAGTATCCGGTTGCAGAGAAAGCAATACCAAAACAAAAGCAAAGAAAACTAAACATACCCAGGACATCACAATACCAAACGGCATTTTGTACACTGAAGCCTGATGCAAAGCCGGACGACGTTTTCTATAAACCAGATAGGAACACAAAATCATGCTCCAAATAAACATAAACAAAATAGCGGAAACAGTTGTTACCAAAGTAAAAACCCGCATCACATCAGGAATAAAGTAGATCAAAATGACGCCAAAAGAGAGGCACAAACAAGTAAAAATTAACCCCGATGCTGGAACCGAACGACGGGAAAGCTGACTAAACTGCTTTGGTGCATCCCCTTCTTTAGCCAAGCCAAATAACATCCGGCTGGTAGAGAAAACGCCACTATTTGCCGAAGATGCAGCAGAAGTCAGTACCACAAAGTTTACAATACTGGCCGCAGCAGGTAATCCAATCAGAACAAATAATTCTACAAAAGGACTTTTATCCGCAATGATTGCTCGCCATGGCGTGACCGACATAATCACAATCAGCGCCAAAACATAAAACGTAATAATACGAATTGGAATGGCATTAATCGCTTTTGGCAAAGATTTCATCGGATTTTTAGTTTCTGCGGCAGCGGTTCCCACCAACTCAATGCCGACAAAAGCAAATATCGCTATCTGGAATCCGGCAAAAAAGCCACTCAGTCCCATTGGGAACATGCCGCCATCACTCCAGACATTAGAAAGTGCAGCGATATGCCCTGCCGGAGATTGGAAATGCATGCCAATTAAGATGCCTCCCGTGACAATTAGGGCGACAATAGCGATAATTTTGATCATGGCAAACCAAAATTCGAGTTCCCCAAACAATTTTACTGTCGCGAGATTTAGAGCCAGCAATACCAAAACGCAAAGGAGCGAAGTTCCCCATTCGGGAAAATTCGGTGTCCAATATCCGACATAAGCAGTAATAGCAACAAGATCCGCGATACCAGTAATGACCCAGCAGAACCAGTAAGTCCAGCCGACAAAAAAACCGGCCCACGGCCCTAATAAATCCGCTGAGAAATCACTGAACGACTTATAATGCAAATTGGAAAGCAATAACTCTCCCATTGCGCGCATAACGAAAAACAGCATAAACCCGATGATCATATAAACAAAAATGATCGACGGTCCCGCAAGGGAGATAGTCTTGCCTGATCCCATAAACAAGCCAGTACCGATGGCACCACCAATTGCGATTAACTGTATATGTCGATTAGTGAGACTTCGCTGTAAATGCGAACCTTCAGTTTCAGGAGTGTGAATGGGTTGTATTTTTTCTTCCATAGTTGTATCCAATTTATTCTCACAGCATGGCCTTAATACCCTCAAGCTGTGTTTAAGGGAACATTGTGACATAGACAACCGCGGTATTAACAGAAGGATTTCACATCAAAAACAAGACGGTTACAATTCAATCTATCAACAGATGGCACATTGTGTATATTTCATTCACCTAATAAAAAAATGGATATAGTCCATTGACGTCTCGTTAACATTGGAGAATAATTTATCGTGTCGGGTCGTTAGCTCAGTTGGTAGAGCAGTTGACTCTTAATCAATTGGTCGGGAGTTCGAGCCTCCCACGACCCACCAATTAAATCAAAGAGTTATATAGCAACCACACCATCACTATCTGTACCTTGGGACGTAGATGGGACGTGAATGCTGAAAGTACTAAAAATCGCGTCCAGTTGTTTCGCATGTTCAGTTAAATGTTTAGGCGCTAAATGCGCGTAGCGCCTGACCATTTCAATTGATTCCCAACCGCCCATTTCCTGCAATGCAGATAATGGCACACCCGATTGTACCAACCAGCTCGCCCAAGTATGCCTTAAGTCGTGGAACCGGAAGTCTTCTATCCCTGCCCTTCTCAATGCCGAATACCACGACCTATTATTATCAACACGCATTTTTCTGATTGCTGGCGTATCCGTTCCATCGTTACGCTTTGCGGGTTCCTTATGCACAAAAACCCATTTATGATGATTTCCAATCTGATCACGAAGAATCTGGCAAGCGGTATCATTCAAGGCAACTCCAATTGCCTTACCTGATTTACTCTCTTCCGGGTTCACCCAGGCTGTTTTTCGTTGCATATCGATTTGTTGCCATTCAAGATTAACGATGTTCGATCTGCGTAACCCTGTAGCCAATGCAAATCTGACAACTGATTTCAGCGGCTCAGGGCATTCCTCTATCAACCTTAACGCTTCATGGTGTTCCAACCATCGAATACGCCTGTTCTTTGGTTGGTTCACTTTTATGATTGGCGCTTTGTCCAGCCATTTCCATTCTCTTTCAGCCGCCCTGAGAATGGACTTTATTAACGCCAAATATGAGGCTTTAGTTGATTGTGAAACAGGCTGAGGAGTATAGATGGGTATATCTTTCCCTTTTTTGATGCAGGCTTCTTTTTGAATCTGCCAGCGTGCCAATGCCAGCCTATTTTGCATTTTACTTACAGCAGCATAAATTTTCGCCGATGTAATATCCTTTAATAAACATCCCGAAAAATGCTCCAACCAGAAACCCATCAAACTCTTGTCTGTATCAAGGGACTTTTTCTCTGATTTCTCCTCTAACCACCTGACACACGCTTCTTCAAATGAAACGTCGGGAAAATCTCCAAATTTATCGACACGCCATAAATCGGCTCTCAACTTGTCATGCAGCTCCTGCGCTTGCCGTTTGTCCTCTGTGCCAAGAGATTGTTTAATTCTCTTGCCGCCCGGGATCGTGATGTCGGCGTACCAAGTCTTGTTTCTGCGGAATATTGACATCTGTTACCTTCCTTAGCGTCAACCGCGCTCACAGATATAGTGTGGATCGGATTATTTAATGCGGCAATGCAATTTTGCCGAGTGATAAGATAAGGGGATTGCTTCTTGGTTGGGTCTTTTCTCGACGCCACCAATCGGCCTGTTCTAATCCATTTTCTCAGTGTTGGTGGTGATATGCCGATGAAACCACATGCCTCATCAAATGTTAGAGGGTATCTATCCATCTTTCATCTCCTTCTGAATCAACCGCACATAGTAAACCAGCACTGATTTAGCGCTGAATCGCATATGGTTGAGTGGTTTAAATTTGAGTGTGTATTTATCGAGAGTTTCGGTGACTGCGGTATCGTCGTATTTGGGTAGGCTCTTGAGTTCTTTGAGGCAATCCCTTGCCACCGTTCTCCTTGCGTTCTCGTATTCGTTAGTCATCGGTGATTTTGACTGTGACGTCCTCTAGTTTTATTCCCTGAAATCCGCTACGCTTTAAAATAGTTTTAATGTCACCACGGATTAATTCTGAATATTCAGACTCAGGAACAGGATAATCACTGTTAACATATTCCAGAGCCTCTGTTTTAGTCATGTCAATTTTTGCTTTCATGCTATTTTCCTCAGTTGTTCGTTGCCGATATTGAATAAATACTCTTTATCGACTGTGGTTATTTTTCTGTGTGGAGTAATAAACGGTCGCCAAATTAAAATCATTGAGCCTTTTGTATTACTCTTACCTTTTATTTTTAAATCTGCTGGAACAAATTGAATCCTGCCACCTGTTATTAACCTGACCTCATCGACACTCTCCATTGCCAATTTAAACCAGCCTACTGAGGTATCGGCGGGGACGAGCATAACGATACTCTGGCATTGCGTCCTGTATTCGATGGCTGCTTTCTTTATCCACGGCGTAATATTGGAGTAAGGCGGATTACACCAAATAGAGCCGTAACTCACCCAATCACATTCCAGTGCATTACCTCGTTCCGTGAGATAATTTGTGCACAGGGTATTTTGAGCATCGGCGGCTGCATCTAAATAAAATCCGAATTCTAAATCGAGTGCCAGAAATAACGGGAGTGGAGTTTGCCAGAGATCGCGCAGTTCTTTCGGAGTATTACTGCCTCCGTGGTCACTCATCGTTTATATTCCTCGCTTTCCGCCTATCCCGTTCATAATCCTCCCCACATTCCCGGCTACAGAATGCGCCGTGTATTGCTGGCTCCGTCTCACACCATCGGCACATGCCGTTGATACTGGTTAATGCTGGTGGTCGGTTCTGGAGTGCATGAGATATATTCAGCTCATTTAATTCATTCGCTGCGTCGATAATATCCATGATGGTTCTCGTTATTTGTTTGGATGGAAATAAAGCGGTCTTGCATATATTGTTTTATCTGCATCAAAATCAAATATGCTTTTTCGTATTTCCCCATCAATTAAATTATAACACGCCACAGGCTCCATATTTTCATATTCAGCGAGTCGTCTTAATATCGTGATATAGGAATCTAAATCTAGCGTTATTTCATTAGCGCCTGCTGATTTTAATTGCTCGGCTGATTCTAATGTTGCGTTTATTTGTTCAATCATATCATTACTCATTTCTGGCTCTCCTTAACTTCAAATCCTTGCTGGGCTATAAAATTCCAACACTCCTCTAATGTTTCATCACGGGCAATCATGCGTTCCTGTATATCAGGGTGATTTCGTTGTTCACTAAATTCTGACATAGTATGAGATTTTGGTAATTCTATTTCGATATTTTCTCGACTTGCTTTCCACCCAGCTTGAAATACCTCCCAATAATTTTGGGCTGACATATTGAAATATGTTCCGTCTCCATCTTTCTCTAACGCATTTTCAAAAAAACGGAATTCAGTTAAAAGAAATTTCTCAAATACCTCTCTGATTGCGTCTTTATTAGTCATTACTATCACCTGTATATTTTATTTTACCTGTTAATATCCCATCAATTAGCGCCCTCATTTCCCAGCACCAATAGAAAGACTCGACGTAAACGGATAATTGTCCGTGATCATGTTGCTTGCGTTTAATAAATATTTCGGCAGCTTCACGGGTTAAATGTGTATTTACGGTTCTGTAGTCGTATTTCCAGTAGAAAATATAAGAATCCTCTAATATGGAAATGATACATATAGCTTTGTCGTGATCATCTAATTCTGACCAGTAAGATAAATATTCCTCTTGGGCGTGTTCAAATATTTTTTCTTTCTGTGTGTCTTCACAACTATCTAATGCCGCCTCAAGAGAGTAATACTCTTCACCATCGGAATATATCCCTATCTCATCATCTTCGTAGCCAACAACTCTAACTCTTTCTCTCACAGTGAATGATGGGTACGCTGTGAAATGACGGTCAATACCTGCTCCCTTGTGTTGATATTCAAGCCGCTTAACAAAGTCATCCCATGTTTCGCGGGACAATTCACCGCCATCTGCTAATGAATTAAATTCAGTATTCACCTAAACCCCCTACATATATTCTCTGCCCGTTCACACATTTCAGTATCAAACCAGCCGAAGTGACATTCGTTGAAACTGATTTCCAGTTGACTTGCTAACCATCTGTACGCGTCCGTGCGCTCCAAATTACGACTCCTGACTACATCATCGAAATACCGATGAGCCGATGCTCTGGCGCTCCGGGTCTTTTTATCTGCCAGTGACCCCATTGGGATATCCGTCCCCGGATGAATGCTGACACGCGCACCACATGTCCAGCAGTGGTATAACCACGGCCAGCGGCTGTCATGGATGCGCCTAAACACATTTAGGTGATGTTCAATCATCACGTGCCTGCCACAATAACGGCAGTGGGTCGGAATGGGGTAGGGGTCATTGACTCTTGCAATCGCTATGGGATTGGGGTTCCATGGGGTGAACTGCATATGTCCTCCCGAATTTGGTCACAATAATCCTCCCGCCGCATAGCAGCGTAGTGATAGGGTTGAGTTAAAATAGGTTTAACTAAAATATTTCGCAGGATTCAGAACAGGAACCGGTATCAAATCGTTTAGCTGCTATCATTTCGTGATAGAGGTTTTGATAATCCTCATTCGAATACATCCGGGCTATTCCATCCAATGACATATTGCCTCGGTACATAATCTCACGCGGGGTTTTTCTGTGACCATCCCGGACATGCCGACCGGTAATGCAGGTCTGTTCAAATACCAGTTTTAATCCCGGTTCATCCTGACAGGATAGCCCTAATTTTTTAGAGCTCTTTTTAATGCAGAACACACAGTTGCCTAAATGCTCTGGGATTAATAAATTGAATGGCTGATCTGCCCACCAATCCAACACGTCCCGTTTATCAACGCCGGAAATATCAGCCAAATAACTCACTGAATCTTTGCGGGTTAATCTCCGTGGCTCGTCTGCTCGAATGCCAATCCATGTGTGGTAATTACCTCGCCCGAAATGGTCATTGCAGTAGGCATTGAATGGCCTCAGTTTCAGGCGGTCAGTACAGAACGACCCTCCGATGTAGGGTGTGCCGTATTTTTTCACCATATCCGTGAACGGTTTTAATACAGGCATCCGCGTTTGAATATCACCCGGTTCCCAGACGATATAACCATTCGATGCACCTAGCTGAGGGTTGATATCAGCCTGTAAAACGACTAACGGAATATCCCAGAATTTCACAACCTCCCTGACAAACCTGTAGGTCGCGGGATGTTCCGCCCCTGTATCCATAAACACATAACGGACATCCTCACCCTGTTTGCGGCGCTGTTCCATCAAATATACGAGGTATGCCGATGTCCTGCCGCCAGAGAATGAGACGACATTTATCATTGTTGTATCCTAGGGGTTATAGGGGTCTATCTGGATTAATTCCAGTTGGAAATTTCTTCTTCGATTAAATCGTCGATTTCTGCATTAATGGCTTCTTCATTGAGGAACAGGCGCGCTTCAGTGATATATTTTTCTCTGTTTTTATTAAAGAAGTCTGAGAATTCAGGTGACCATCCTCCTTCTTTATCACCTTGGAAATCAATCTTTGCATTGTCTTCTGCCATTTCTAGAATCATTGTATCCGCTGTAATAATCCCGCATTTTCGGAAAAATCCCTTTAGATCATGCTTGCGATAGTGGATGGAGATTTTAGAGTCACAAACAGGCTTAAAACGCTGTTTCCATCTCTGAATACAACGCCCATGTAAAGTTTTCATAAGCTATCCTTTGGTTAACTCGCTGAGTTATAGGGTTCTATCTGGATTGCCGAGCACGGTCACTCGGTGTTGGAAGTCGGTGGGGTGATTTAAATCACACAAATAGCACGACCTAGATATATCATTCAAAAGGGAATGTCATCGTCGAAATCCATTGGCGGCTGGCCTTGTGGCTGCCGTGGTGCCTCCAAAAATCCATTCGATTGTTGTCCTGAATAGTGCTGAACGTTTGTTTTGCGCTCGTCTTTATCTTTCAGATTTGCAACCATTTTATCGATAGTGGTAGCGGGTTTACCCTCTACTTTTTCAGCAATGGTCTGGCGAGTATCAGGATAGAACGGGATGCGGATATCCATACCGTAGGTATCATCACCATTATTTTTCGTCCTGAGTATTTTTTGTAATACCAGTCCAACTCGTTTACCCGCGAATTCAGGGGCGATTACATGGCTGGTTGAAATCATATGACTGGTTACCTGACGAACTCCACAGCATCCCATGATGGCCTGCACCATGCTTTGACCAAATGAATTGACTGAACCGTCTTTTTTCTTGCAACAAATGCTCAGATAACTGACCTTTCGCCCGTCATCTGCCTCGCCAGAAAATTCAATAAATTCTGCGCCATGCTGACTCTTAGTTAGTTTTGCCTCACTAATGGTAAGGACATACGCACCACTTTCGTTGATAAAACCACTCTGTCCGGCGTTCATTGCTGATTCTTGGTCATAGGTAAAAATTACGTTGTTCATGCTGCTACCTCATCTGTTGTGCGTGTTTCAATTCCGTAGTACTCGCATATAGCTTCATCTACGGCTTTCAGGTCGTTTTCAATTTCTGAGCTATCAAATAGCCCCATTGGTGATTTAACCGTGTCGAACCCGCTGTTTTGGGTGGTGAAAAGGTATTGTCCATCTTTGACCTGTGTTTTCAGTACGATGGTAAACATGCCTTCGACGGTGATTTTTTCATCTAGCATCCGGCCAATGGTTTTCATCTTCACTTTACCCATCTGCGTTTCTTCCGTGTGAGAGAGGAAATAGATCCGTAAATTGTCTGGCGTTTGCCGTATCGCTGTATCAATTACATTCCATGCGTGAGAGCCAATTTCAGTGAATTTATCGAAGGACTTTTCTTCCGAACGACGCATAAACTCATTTGCCATCAAATATTGAAAATCGTCAATGACGACAATCGACTTTCCATATTTAGCCACTCCCTTGATAACAGCTATGATTTGTTGCCAGCTATCTGTGGAGCAAATAGCGCCAGCAGGGTTGTCTTTATTAAAAGGCGTCCATGCCGCGGAACGAAACGGTAACGGCTTTCTGACTGTTTGGATTAATAACGTTTCTTCCGGTTTGATATTGCGTAAGCTGGTACTTTTCCCTGTGCCAGATTCGCCAAGAATGAGTGTTGCAGTGCCCATGTTAATCTCCTATAAAAAAACCGCCAATTTAGGCGGTCTGTTGGAACGTCATTCGCTTATGAATTTCCCTAACCCGGTCTACATCTCCCTTGCAGTATTCAGCGACAGTAGAGATTTTCCCATCCCGTACAAAATCCCATACCTTACTGCCGTCAATATCTTCTCCAGTCTCAGATCCCTTGAGGGGTAAATCCAGCACACCACAGAGCTTATCCAATGATACAGTTCCGTTATATCCAGCCCATGCAGTCATCGTATCGAATATTGATTTATCCCAATCCCGTGCGCCGAACGGAATAGCGCGAGGTGGTTTCACGCCCAAAACTACTGCTCTCTGGAACAGAAATCGCAAATCAAATGATGTGATGTTATGACCGATAAAACGAGGGGGCATCATTGATGATGGATCGTGTTTTTCTCTGATATAATTGAAAAACTGACTGAGTATATTTTTCTCATCATTGAGATAGCTTTCAGAGTAATATACTGAAACTGGTTCATTATCTACTGCTACACCGATGCAACAAACATGGCCTAACCCACCGTCGAAGCTGGTTTTTTTCCAATTATCCTCACCTACAGTTTCACGATTCTCTGCCATCCATTGATCAATGGATTCTTGCTTTTTGTAGCTGCCCGGAGCTTTGACCTTATCAATAAATTGCTGTTTAACTTGTGGGTTCTGAGATGGAATAGTTTCTATATCTAGGTAAAAATTCATTCTGCCTCCGTTAGGTAAAATCGCCTCTAAAATCCATATCGCTAGCTGACAATCCCTCCCTACCCAACACCTCACTCTGGTATACCAGTTCCCTGTGTTCGGCTATTTGTTCGTCCGTGTATTTGCGTTTTTTCTGCTCTTCCTGAGCAGCATGGGGTTTTTGGTCGAAATGTCTCATGCTGCCTCCTTGCGTTTTGCATCCATGATGTACGCCTCCAGCGCCTCCTCATAATGGTCACGTAACACATCCATGATGTCGCCAAAATCCATTTCTGAGCGGAGGATTATGTCCCGCGGTTTACCCTCTAGCCGCCAATTTTCGTTATCAACGGTGATGGCAATTCCGTTGCGATCTGGCTCACTATAAAAATGACGGTCGTCCAATCTGATTCGTAATCCCATGGTTACCTCCGTAATATTTCATTAGTAGTTTCATGCCGCGATTCCATGCAGCAGAACGGTTTTCACGCACAGCAAACTTCCCCCATGACTGAGCGCGGGTTAAATGTCGTTTGTTCATAATTAATTATCTGGCGATGAGCAGAATAAAAATGACGGCTAGAATTGAGAGAGTGTAATAATAGAAACTATCGGGAATCATTTTGCGGTCAGCGCTATCAACGCCTTGGCGTGCAGTTCGGCGGATTCTCGGTCGAGGTGGATTAGGCCGTTTTGCAACCTGTCTTTATCGTTACCATCCCCATCCCACAAATGGTAATCTGCGTCCGAGGTTCCGTATGTATTTATATCAGGGCAATAATATCTAGTACATTCCTCCAACGGCTCCCTCACTGGCTCTGGAACTTCGATATCCCCGATCTTGATAGTACGGGGTTTTAATCTATAATCAACCTCGGGATGAAATCCAAAATCGTTATCATATTCCAACCAATCATTTCCGTCTCCATATCTGTACTGGAAATACTCCCACGGCTTATCAGTAATATGAGACAATCTGGCGTACTCAGATATTAAATCGGCGTGTATATGTTTAGGCATGGTTATTCTCCTTTAAATTATTTATTTTGATAGTCTCATCCCAGTCTAAGGAATATCCTTTATATCCGGTTGGTGTTATATACATGCCGTCAGGAGGCAACATATGTAATTTTCCTGTTCTTTCCATCCTGCAATCATAAGCGCCATTATTAAATATTTCCTCTACTACTCCTTCATCATCATTAAGCAGGATAACTTTATCCCCAACTTTAAGTTGCGGATAATGGTCTCTTTCAAGTTCTTTCTTTAGTTTATTTAATTCATCCTCCGATATATAATGAACATCTGGGATGTTTGGTATGCTTTGAAACATGAACATTATTTATCCTCCAGTGGCATAGCTCCGTCCTCTGGATAATCAGTACAATAAATTCCTAATTGCTCTATATAAATCCCACCGTCAACCTGAATTGCTAAATTATCGCCGATGGTAAATTCCTGCTCAATTTCACTTCGTTACTGCCATTCGATATCAATTTTATTGTTAGCGTAAATTCGGCCATTATTATTTTCCTATATTCAGGTAATAAAAAGCCCCGCATTGGCGAGGCTGGTGACTTAATAATTGAATCCCATTATATTAAGGATTAAAAATATTAATGCTGTTAATGTTGGTGGAATTAACAATCCTGCCGATATTATTGAAAATAATATTTTCACGACTGTTTTTTTAACTACTTTAAGTGCTAGAAAGCCAAAAAGCAATCCCGCTGGAATAAAAATAAATCCAAGGTGGTATGATATTCCCATATATATAATTATATAAAATTCTATTGGATTTAAATCCATAATCCCCTCATGAATCCATTGTCGAATCCATGAATATATCAGAGTAACTCACCACAGCCCACTCAGAAATGAGCTGTAATTAGTTAATTCATTACTGCCCATTCTCGGGATTTTTTACGATTATGCCACGCTAATTTAGTGTACAGACGATAACCATCTGAACCACGACCATATGACGCAGCCAGAGAGCGGTTATAATTCATTTCATTGTGACATTCGATTGAAAATCTCATTGGTGTAGTCATATTCATACCCTCAGAATTAATATTGTTTATTTGGAATGAGCTGTAATTAGTTTTATTTGATGAAACAAACTTTGACGTAGCACATTGGATATGATGTTAAATTATTTTCAATAACGCATCTTTCCGCTTCCTCCATCGAGTCGAACACATCGGCGAACTTGATATTCTCTGTCGGTACACCTTTGTAATACTCCAATTTTCCAGCTAACACATGAAATAATTTTTTCATATTCATACCCTCAGAATTAATATTGTTTATTAGGATTAGACCCCTAGCACTTGCTTTATGCGGGTTGGCGATTCTTTATGCGTTTCCAAAACCATGTCACAAAAATCGCGTTGTGCGATGTAATATTCGAGCATGTATTTATCCATCAATTCAGGGTCATGAGCCACGGTACGAGGATTGATGCCACGTTCGGTCAAATACAAAATGAACTCGTTGATTTTGTTTTCCATCACACCCTCGCTGTCACCCCACCCGACTCCAGTCTACGGCGGGTTTTGGTTTTGGTTGAATACAGGGCTACGTCACTCATGCAGCAAGAGCCGCTGTTGTCGCTCACATGCTTCTTAAGTCCCACAATAAGACGAGCGTACAATTCATTTTCATCAACGTTTTTGACGACTGAATCTATAATTTTTTCCACCGAGCGAGATTGAAATTTTGACTCCAGCTCCTGACTTTTCTTTGCCAAGAATTTAGCCCGGCGCTCAAAACGACGAGCGGTATAAGCCGTTTGAACTTTTACTTTAACCGGGGTTTTCTTATCGCTGCCTTTCTTAATGGAAAGGATAGAGCGATCTGTATTAGCCATATTCGCCTCCATAAGTAAGTTTTGGTGGTGTAGTTATTCACCTTATCTTCACTACACCCCAAAACCTACTCAGTGGGGTTGATTCAAGAATGCCTGAATCTTTCCAGATTTTTAAAAGAGCGGTACTTCTGAAACTTGGTATTACTGATTATCGAATCATCCAGTCATTCATATGCCACTGGCGGCTACTTCGTGGGCGTCCTGCCTGTTCGATGATTAGAATATACAAGTATTACTTTATAAAAACAAGTATTACTTGTCTTTACGGGTAAGGAAAATGCCAGAGTTCTTTATATTCTCTTGTTTTTAAAGCAGATTAATTTTTATTAATTGTTGTAAATGTGAGCAAGATGGCGTTTGAATGGGAAGTTTTGGGGATAAAATGGAAAGCCACCATAATGGTGGCTATTATGATTATTGGGTTTTCTTTCTAAAATTATCGTTATTTTTTACGAATTCAAACGCATCAAGGATGATGCCTGTAATCCTCAAAATATCTTCTGGGGCTTCTATAAATATTCGTGAATTGTTGGCTGATAGCCCAGCTCTATTGACTTCATTCAATAGTATATCAGTGAGTTCAATTGGGATCTGGATATAGGATTTGTTCTTCTTATCAAAGTATCTCACTAACCATCTGTTTGATTTTCCTTGATAAAGAACACCAAAATAAGATTCTGTATCCTTGTATTGCAAATCACCGTCGTCTCCGACGATTGACTTCACTCTTTCAAATAACGTTAGCTCATTTTTAGTAGTGATGATGTTGGGATTGTCTGGATCGACTATGTCTTCAAACTCTTTCGGGCTTTCTTGATGTACTATTTCCTCTTGAGTTCCATCAATTGGGGTGAATTTATTCGAAAGACCGGAAACTACCATTGCACTAACAGACTTTTCGACAGCCTGCTTCACTAACGGTGTGATTGATTCAATGAAGCGTTGATTTAATTGGCGCTCAACATTAGAGCGACTGGCAACATATCGTACAAATTCACTATCAATATCCCTCAAACTAGCACTGATTGTTTTAGTAAATGCGGATAGATAAACGCTTTCTTCTGCTAGCGTCCTTAGCGCCTCTGGTTTGAATTTATCGTGTCTAAAGCGGAAAAGTTGGCTAGCGTCCGCATCACTAACCTCATCCATTTTAATACGCAAAAACGGCGCAGGATCCATGACATTTTTTTGTTTTAAATCAGTAAAGAAGCGCCACTCCAATCCATTTGTAATGGCCGATATGGTAACTTCTGGAGTCGAGTTAAAGTATCTGGACAATTGAGGGCAATGGTTATCCAGCTTCTCGCTGTATCCTTTTGCCTCGATAAACATCACGGGAACCCCTTGGCAAAATAAGGCATAATCAACGCGCTCATTTGCCTTAACACCAGGGAAATCAGCTCCGTATTCTGCTTTAACCTTTTGCGGATCATACGGGCTAAATCCAAGAATATCCAAAAAAGGCAGTATTAGTGCCTGCTTAGTTGTTTCTTCTGTGGTGCAGTGTTGACCTACGTTATTAACGTGATCAACATGATGCTTTATCTTTATCTTAAAGTTGTCCATTCCATAACCTCAGTAATTTAAAACTTCAGCAATCTAAAACGGAATACCAGAACATTTTCCCGATGATGTTCACTTGATTTTCATCTGCAATCTCATCTTCGTACTCATCACGGTTATAACTTCTGATAAGAATTTTTCCTTTCGGACGCCTGTACAGACATTTAAGGCGCTTCAACCCATCCTGTTCAATTGCATATACTTTTCCATCAATAATTCTCTTATTAGATACATCAATTGCTATTGCCGTACCATCTGGAATCACTGGTTCCATGCTATCTCCCTTTGCAGGGAAACAAATGATCGTGGAGCCATCAGTTTGTGCACCAATTCTTCTTAAGGTTGCTTTAGAAAATCTTAACTTAAAGCCGTTATAATCCACACCAATACACCTGCCATTACCACATGCTAATTCAATATCTTTTAAGAAAGGTACTTCTACTTCATCGCCATCTAATTGTGTATTGCTGTCCCATGGCGCAATGGTTGTCCATTCGTTCTCTGGTGGAATTTGGTTCACATCTTTTTTAGGAGTTTCACCAAACAAAAGCCAATTAACATCAACATCAAGGATAGATGCCAATGCTGTTAGCCTTGACTTTCTTGGTTCTGTGCTTGACTCCCATTGCTGTACAGATTGTGGAGTAACGCCAAGCATATCTGCCAGTTCAGCCTGAGTTATTTTTTTTGCAAGTCGAGCTTGCTTGATTCTTTCGTGCATCGTTTTCATACCTCAAATATACAAGCGAGGCTTTTATTTTCAAAGCAAGTAAAACTTTACTTTTTAAAGTATCTCTTGTATTTTGTTTTATAACTATTCGTGAAGAAGGAAAATTCATATGAGTGTACTGGAAACGACGATTAGAAAAGCTGGAGGTGTTCCAGCACTAGCCAGAATACTAAACGTCAGGGATCAAGCCATTCGGCAATGGATTAAAAAAGGGTATATACCTCCTGCAAGATACGCGCAAATTCATGAGCAGCTTGGTATCCCTTTGACTGAATTAATTAAAAACAAGTAATACCCTCGCTCTTTAACAAGTCCCGAATTCTCAGATTCTGGACGCACTGGAACGCTCTAGGCACTCTTGGAGCAACCAACCCAATATCTTTGGGTAGGTTAAAGCATAACTAGCCCACAATTATTGGGCAATTTACCCCTATCTCTATGACCATCATCTATCTCAGGACAGTTGATACTTTAGAGGTCGCGGAAAACTTTTACGTGACCATCCATCATCTATCTCATGATAGTTGATATTTTCGCTCGTTTATTAAACAAAATTAATCAAATTTCACTTTAGGACATTTTACGAATGGAACACGCAAGTTACAGCAAATTATTCAGAGACAAGGAAAGTGAACTGATCAACAAACTCGTTCTAAAAGGCTCGCGGAATGTAGCCCGAATAATTGGCGTCCATGAATCACAAATCACCCGCTGGCAGCGTCCTCAGAAAATCGATGACATGAGCTTCATTGAGAAAATGGCCCGCTTTCTGATCGCTATTGAATATGACTCGCCAGACACAAACGTGGTGATAAACAGGGAGGATGCAGAGAAGTTGATAGCAGCACTGGAATATATCCGATACCCCAAAAGAAAAACCCCAACTGTTGTAGCAGTTGAGGCTTCTGAAATGCAACTTGAGATGTCGATTTAACGACTGAGGGGCAGTATGCAAGTCCCCCTCAAAACAACATTTCACAGAGGTAATTATACATGAAAAATGAATTTAATGATAGGGAGGTCGCATTATGAATACAGCGGAGGTTTATCAATTCCCTGTCCGGCAGGAGATATACAAAGTGGCCGATGTTGATAATGGATTCACTCGGCTGGCTAATGAACTACTTGAAGCAATTATGTTGGCTGGATTATCGCAGCATCAATTATTGGTGTTTATGGCAGTTTCCAGAAAAACGTATGGCTATAACAAAAGTATGGATTGGATTAGCAATGAACAAATGTCCAAATTAACAGGGATATTACCTCATAAGTGTTCAGCGGCTAAGAGTGAGTTGGTTAAACGGAATATTCTAATAACTAATGGAAGGCAGGTAGGAATTAATAAAAACATCTCTGAATGGGAGGATAAAAATAAAGTTTACCCGAAAAAGGTAAATTTACCCGAATCAGGTAAGGAATGTTTACCCGAAAAAGGTAAAAGCGATTACCCGAATCAGGTAAACACAAAAGACAATATTACAAAAGACAAGAAAGACAATAATACCCCTATATCCCCTTTGCCTAAAAAAAGTCCCAAACCTAAATTCGACGTCAATCAGGTTCAATTACCTGAATGGTTAGATCCTGATGTATGGAAAAATTGGTTGGAATATCGCTCGGCAATCAGAAAACCAATTAAAACATTCCAAACGTTTAACGGACAAATAAACCTCCTGAAGGAGTGTCATGACGCAGGCTATAGTCCGTCTGAGGTTATTAATCCCAGCATTGCCAATGGTTGGACAGGATTATTCCGGCCTAAACATTCACCCAAAACACGATCAATCAATCGCATTGCTCAGCCAGTACGTACAGAGCAATTCATTTCGGAGGATTTCTAATGAGCGTGACAGAGACACTGGCTCGATTTCGCCGGATGATGCCTGAGCATATCCGGCCTAAATTCGCGAACGCTGAGGAACTGATGGCATGGCAACGTGAACAGGGCGAGATTGACTCAAAGCGCATTGCCGAAGAAAACCGAGTTAACCGACTGAATAGGATTATGGGGCGTTCTGGTATCAGCCCGTTACACCAGAATTGCACGTTTGATAACTACGTCGCTACTACCCCTGAACAGCAACAGGCGCTGGCAAAATCGCGTCGGTATGCTGAGAGTTTTGGTAACTCATTCGGCGGATTTATTTTCAGTGGTAACCCCGGTACGGGGAAAAATCACCTCGCGGCAGCCATTGGCAATCACATCATCCAGAATGGTAACAGCATCCTGATAGCTACTCTGCCTGATTTGATGATGCGAGTACGGGAGACCTACCAAAAAGACACGAAAATCAGTGAGTCAGCCTTGGTTGATGATTTATGTGCTGTCGATTTGCTGGTGCTCGATGATGTCGGTGTACAGCGCAATAACCTGAATGAGGATTTAATCATTTTTCAGGTGGTGGATCGGCGTCTGGCAAACAAAAAACCTGTTGGTGTGTTAACAAATTTAGATATTGAGCAACTGACCACCGTTTTAGGTGAGCGGGTTATTGATCGTCTCAGAATGGGCACACCCACCGTCATTAATTTCAATTGGCAAAGTTACCGCCGTAAAGTTAAATAAATCCCACCATAAGGACTTTTGAAATGAGACTATCTGAATTACAACAACAAATTCACCAACAAAATGTTGAAGCAGGCTGGTGGGATAACCCACGTGAGAAAGGCACATTACTGTGTTTAATTCACTCAGAAATCAGCGAGGCAATGGAGGGAGAGCGTAAAAATTTGATGGATGATCATCTCATTCATCGCCGCATGGCTGAGGTCGAATTGGCCGATGCAGTGATTCGAATTTTAGATTATGCAGAGGCATTTGGTTATGACATCGAGGGCGCGATTGCTGAAAAACTCGAATACAACAGGCATCGGGCAGACCATAAACGAGAGAATCGCGCCAAGACTGGCGGTAAGGCATTTTGAGATGAGATATTACAAACAATATCCTGTGATGCTGGAGCATTATTTAGATAATCCGACGTGGGCTGTAATAGCTGGGTATGACTACACGTTTGGTGATGTGATTTGTTTTCAACTGAATAGATTCTTAGCAACAATAAAATACGTATTCAGCAGAGATGCCTTGGATGATTTTTTGGATTATGAAATCAGGGAACTACCTGACATTCATCGGCTTTTGGACAGCACTCATGCTGATTATGGGGATAGCGTTAGGGGGATAGGATGAAGCAAAAAACCTACCGTAGTAAAAAATGGTTGACCGCAGTCGGTCAGATTGAATGCTGTGTCCGGTGTGGTAAATATGGTATTCAGGTCGCACACCGGAACGAAGGGAAAGGCATGGGACTAAAGGTTGATGACAGCCTGACAGCGGCCCTATGTCCTGAATGTCACCATGCTATCGATAATGGACTGGACATGAGCAGGGATGAGCGCAGGCATGAGATGGACAGGTCGATTGTGCTGACTATCAAGGAACTGACACGGAGGGGATTAGTTGGCGCACTATGAAAACCTACAATCTAAAATTGCCGTGGCCGCCATCGAATAACACCTACTGGCGACATACCGCACGCTGCCATTACATATCAGAAAAAGGCACAAAATACCGACAGAAAATCATAGAACTCATCAAGCAGCAAAATCTCAACATCAACACCACAGCCCGCATCAAAATCTCAATTACAGCCAATCCCCCAGACAGACGACAGAGAGATCTCGATAACCTGCCCAAAGCAGTTTTCGATTCGCTGACTCATGCCAGTTTCTGGGCGGATGATAGCCAGATTGATGATATGCACATTATGCGCGGTGAACGGGTTGCAGGAGGCTGTTTGGATGTTCAGATATGGGAGCTGGAGTAATGACATTCACAGACCTACCCGCAGCCATTGATGAGGCTAGATGGATGAAAACCAAATCCGGTCATCATCGTTGCATCATACAACAACCCAATGGGGAAATGGTTATTAGGGAAGAGCGAAAATTAATTACAGACATTGTGATGTATTCAACGCGTCACGACAGGGTTCATACAGTATTGCCGGGGGTGAGATGAGGAATATTAACAGCTACAGGCATGTAGCCGACGCGCCAAGGAAATCATACCTAGGCAAGTCTCGCAGGTTAACGCCAGCACAAGAGCGATGGGTCAAAGCGATATTGTTACTATGGGCTGATGAGGTAGGTGGTTCAGCCTATTCTGGAGGATATGGAAGCGGCGGCGATGGCATCTGGCGATTCGTAAGCGGATGGTCAGGAGAGCAGCAAGATAAATTTATGGATGTGTTCGATGCCCTAAGAAAAGCAGGACACAAAGGGGATGAGCTGCTAAAAAAAGCTCACATGATTTTATTTCCCAAACAATCACTCAGCGACATGTTTCAACGCGCCAACGATGTAGATGAAGCTGATTTTGTAGAGAAAGCGATCCTGAAAGCCTTTAGCAAGTCCAACCCCGTATATGTTCTCGCTACTGACTATTATCTTCGCAGAAACACTGTGCAAACTCTCGCAAATTATATGCAGAGTGATATCGCGCCGTGGCTGACCATTAAGCAGTGCATTGATCGGGTGAAATGGTGCATTAGTTTATTTCATGCAAAAGTTTATATGGTGCTACAGGATGAAATGGCTAAGGAGCGCATAAAAAAAGGAATAGAAGTAAAAAATATTTCTGAAATAACTTGAAAATAAGTTATGGAAGTGTATATTTTAGGTATGCTCGGAGCAAGAAGCGAAAGAGCAAGGACACTAGACGCCTATATGATAAAGTTCTATGGGGTGAATGCGGAAATTACCCGTTCCAGCCGACCGCACGCCCAGTAAGGCAGGACCACAATTTAACGCTGCAACAACTGTGTGTTGGTTGCGCCGGATCAGTAACCGGTAACAATTCATAGCCTCGCACTCGCGGGGTTTTTCTATTTCTACCCGTAGTCAACTCTGAGTTGACAACTATTTTATTGAGTTATTTACCAATAACATCAGGGCATCGTTGAATGCCTCGCATTGCGCATCGTAGGCACTTGAATATTCAGCATGAAAAATACTAGACACAACCTCGGCGATGGTTGCGTTACATAT
The DNA here is from genome assembly GCF_001037465.1 of Xenorhabdus khoisanae. Lineage (GTDB taxonomy): Bacteria > Pseudomonadota > Gammaproteobacteria > Enterobacterales > Enterobacteriaceae > Xenorhabdus > Xenorhabdus khoisanae. Next base: position 293 of record NZ_LFCV01000086.1, on the reverse strand, counting down.
CGGTGTGTTTTTATCAAAAAAATGACCAAAAGATCCAATCATATAGCTAAATAAAATATTAGCGCATTTTTTAGCTAAAATATATTTTTGCTAAGAGTTAAATGCGGTTAACCATATGATTTAAATATTTTTTTGTAAAATGATATTGTTTATAGCTAATTTTATTTTTAGCTATAATTTGATGTTTATTTTTCATTAAGCTAAGATGACCTCAACTAATAAAAAGAGGCCACTTTATGAACACAAAAGAAAGAGCACGTAAAGCATCAGCTATGTCCGCTATTATCCTTGGA
>NZ_LFCV01000085.1 GCF_001037465.1 Xenorhabdus khoisanae | reverse complement strand
AATAGAATATAAATCCATCTATTTAAAACCAATATTTAACATAAGTTCAACAAAAGGCGGGGTGTGAGTATGAGTGTTCATTCTTCATTCATTACTTCAAAACCTGCTTCCATATTTGAATAGCGCCTTCTTCTGGAACCATTGCGGGTGACCCAATATCTTGTTAGCCTTCTGAATCGGCAATGACAAAGCAAACAGTCAAAAAAATATCAAACAAGAGTATTGGATTCTGAAAGAGTGTCTGTTGCCTTCAATTTGGTTGAAATGGAGTGAAAATGCGCTGGCCTCCATGAGGACTCTCCCAGAAAGAGAATATAAAATCACAATTATCCGTGTATAGGTCACCCCTTGTTTTTGTTAACAAAATGCTAACCATTAATATATAAATATATAGCATATCAGCAACAAATTATTTGACATCAATCACAAGTTGTCCACACTATGATTGATATAAAAAAATAAGTAAGTTATTTTCTACGAAGAATTTAATTAGTTTGTTATTTATCAGATTAAATAAGTTCTTATTTTTTATATAGGTCGTTGAATTTTAATTTATTGTGATTCATTTCCTTTATTAAGGATGAATGCTATATAACTAAATATACAAATAGGTAATCAATGAATATTGAAGAAATCATTGCATCAATTAAAAATTCAGATATAGAAAGCTCGGAAGCTCAGGTAGTTAAAATGGAAAGTGAGGAAGTGTCTGTATTAGGGCCAATGAATATGCTGGCTTTTGACATATAACATATTCCCCCAGAGTGAGAACGTAAAAAACTAAAGAACATCTAGAGAATGTATATCTCCTTTCGAAAAGATATATAGGAAAAACTCCGCCTTCTATAATAGAAGGTCTAAAGCCATTTTATTTAGAGTTCTTAGAAAAATATCAGAAATAAAATAATATCAATTGTAGCTTTAAGAAAAGCATCGCAATATATTATTGATCATGTGAAAACTCGTTTTAAATCTTATGAAGATAGATTATTTATTTCATGTTTGGCTTTTTATTTTAATAAAAAAGAACGGGAATTTTTATTTGATAAATTAGGTCTTGAATATTATGAATCTAAAATTACTTATATTTTAAGTAAATTACCAGAAGATATTGGTAATGAACTGAAGGTGAATTTAAATATATTATCTTTAGGTGAAGGTTAAAAATGAAGATTATATTGTCTAACAAGTTTTTTATAATTAGTTTTTTTCTCTCTTATTTTATTGGCTTATTTTCTTGGTTCAGCATCATTATTCTTTAGAACAAAATTATCTAATGATGCATGGGGAAACTATTATAAAAAGACTTTGACTGAAATAAGTAAAAATCATGCATTATCATCTGATAAAAATAAAAGAAAAACTAATTTATGGATTAGCGGTGAATCACTTAGCACTTTAAATGAAGCTGGTTTTGCATTTGTAGACATTATTGCCATTTATTTCAATGTATTTTTTACTATTATAGCCATGTTTTTTGTTATTGGTTATGTTTTGTCTTTGATGATAATGCTATGTATGTTACTATCAGTAACTTTATTATGCATTTATAGAAATAAAATAAATGTATTGGCTGGTGAAATTCAAAACAATAAAATTACAGCGCTAAGTTCGATTGAGAAAATTTGGGATAATATTTTTTATGGTAATTCGTTTTTTTCTTGTTTAGCATATCAAGATGCTTCAGAAAAAACAAAAAAATTTTTCAATATGAATGAAAAATACAAAATTATAGAGCAGGTTATCTCATGTTTACCTATATTATTTTCTATCCCTGTTATCGTTATTATATCTTATTATCAAGTATCGAATAATTATGTTTCTATTGGTGCTTTAGTAGCTGTTCTTCCTCGTTCAATTCAGTTATTCCAAAATATACATGCTGCTAGTATGAGCTCAAGTCAATTAATTTTATTAAAAAACAAATTATCTAATCTTGATTTTTTTGTAAGTCAACTAGATCTTTATGATTATAACGAAAAAATTGATAATGAAAAAATAGAAATATACAATTTATTTGATGGGAATAGATACAATGTAAATTCATTTATGGATTTTTTAATATCAAATGAGTGTTCTTTTGGTAGATTTTTGATTAAAGGTAATAATGGTGTAGGAAAATCAACTTTGTTAAAGAGTATAAAAAGTAAACACCCTGAATCTTTATTTTTGGGACCGGGTATAGAGATTGGGAATCTAACCAACATCGGTTCAACAGGTCAAAGACAATTATCTCAGTTAAATATCTTAATTAATAAAAATGGGCTAATGATCCTTTTGGATGAATGGGACTCTAACTTAGATCAAGTTAACACAAAAAAAATGGATGAAATTTTAAATACGCTATCTCATAGCAATGTAATTATTGAAGTTCGCCATAAGAAACAGTAAGTCATTAAATGACTCTTAGCGAAGGGCGCGAACATGAGCGTTCACTCTTCACTCTTCACTTATTACTATTACTTCAAAATCCGCCTCCAGTACCTGTATTGCATAGTCAAGTCTCATCCAGACTTGTTTCTGTTTTCTTAACAAGAAAATTTTTATCAAAATGTCTTAACCGAATAGCATTACCTTCTTTGAAGGTGGTTTTTATCCGGCATTTTATTTATCGTGATAAGCAATGATCGTCGCCTGCATTTGGGCTAAAGGTGGTAAAACAATAGCACCCCTGTCTGGGAAATAAGGTTTGTCAGCGGTCTGAGGGCAGCCATATTGGCTGCCCCTTGTTTATCATCAATGGTGAGGTGTGCTTACATCTTCATTCGCTTATCTACATTGATCATAGCTGATGCCAACTCCTGAACAAAAGGTTGTCGCATGATGGTGATGTGATCCCCAGATAAACTCTGTGCCGCAACTTCTCCAGTCAGGATTGTCTTCCATCCGTCAATAAAACGCTCGACAGAAGTACTTGGCCCCTCATGTTCTTGCTTATCTTCTGCCATAAATAGGTTAATCTTTCCTGAATAGTGCTCTTGTGGTTGATAAGTCATCAAAGAGTGAGCCTTGTACACACTTAAATAGGTTGCTATTTCACGAGATTCCAGTTGAGGTGGCAAAAGTTCCTCTTCAATCAGGCGAAGTCGCAAACTATCAATCTGCTCTTCTTCTGTCATAGATTGAAACTCTTCTTCAGTGAAGTTCTCTTCTGCCCCTTCCAGTGCAGCAAGAACATTACCAAATTCGGCTATCCACTGGCTGTTAGACCATTCTGATTCAACCCGTTGCACTAAACTCTCAAGCGGAGATTCGCTATCGACCAAAGCCAGTAAGCCAATGCTTTCACCTTGTTGAACAAGTTGTTGAGCCATTTCGAAGGCAAGCCAGCCTCCGAAAGAATGTCCGCCCAAGTAATAAGGCCCATTTGGCTGGACTTTTTTAAGGTCGTTGATCATTGCGCCAGCCATAGCTTCAAGGCTCAATGGAGGTGCATTGCGACCATCCAGTTCCGGAGACTGCATGCCCCAAACCGAATAAGACCCTTCTAATGCTGTCGCCAATTCCCGCAAGTAGAATACATGTCCCCCGGCTCCCGGTGCAAAGAACAGCGGTGTTGCTTTGGTATTCTGCGACAGAGCGACCATAGAACCCACATCAGCATTCTCACGGTTTTCAATGGCGTGAGCTTGATCTTTGATGGTTGTAAAGGCCATCAAACGCGCCATCATATTTTGTTCCAGCGCAAACTTTTCTACGGCTAAAGAGCAGGCTTTCAGGATGAGCAGCGAATGCCCGCCTAATTCGAAGAAGTGGTCATGGCGGCTGACACGGTCTAACCCTAACAATTCTTGCCAAATCTGAGCCAGTGCTGTTTCCACGTCCCCTTGAGGAGCTTCATAACCACGAGCCACGATGGCAGATTGGTCAGGGGCAGGGAATGTCTGACGATCGATCTTACCATTGGATGTGAGTGGGAAAGCATCAAGGGTGACGAATGCGCCAGGCAGCATATAGTCTGCAAGATGCTGTGAAAGCTGCTGGCGCAGTTCACCGGGAACGAGTGTAACGCCGGGCTGAGGCAGAACATAGGCGACGAGCCGCTTATCATCCGGGGCTGTTTCGCGGACAAGGACGATAGCTTCAAGCACGCCCTGACATTGCACTAAACGAGTTTCTATCTCGCCAAGTTCGATGCGGAAACCACGCAGTTTGACCTGAAAGTCATTACGTCCCAGATATTCAATTGTGCCATTTGGCAGCCAGCGTCCCAAATCTCCGGTTTTGTACATGCGGGCATCAGGCTTTTCTTTGCATAGATCGACGCTGAATGGATCGGCAACAAATTTCTCTGCGGTCAGCTCTGGTCGATTCAGATAACCACGGGCAACGCCTGCACCGCCAATATGGATTTCACCACTCACGCCAAGAGGAGCAGGTTGTCCGTGTGCATCCAGAATATAAATGCGCGTATTGGGCAGTGGGTAACCAATCGGGATGTTATCGGTGATATCAGTCGATTGTTTGCCATCCAGTTTTAATGTGGTTGCAATAACTGTCGTCTCCGTCGGGCCATATGAGTTAATCCAACAGCACGATTGGGTTTCCGGTCTTGACTGCCAGTTCAACAAATGACGAAGTTCTGCTTTCTCACCGCCGACAATCACGGTATGCAGATGTTGGCCGAAGCCACTGCGTCCCGCCATCATCTCCTGTACCCATTGGTGCCAGAAAGCGGTCGGCATATCCATAATGGTAATTTGTTGGTCGTTCAGTAAAGCGACAAATTCTGCATCCGGCACGCGGATATGCGCAGGGCGCAGAACTAAGGTTGCTCCAGAGGCAAGGGTCGGGAAAATATCGGATACTGAGGTATCAAATGCCACCGTCGCAAATTGCAGTATGCGATCCCCTGACTGAGGTTCACTGGTTTTGTGCTGAGCATGGATGAAGTTCACCACGTTACGGTGTTCCAGCATTACACCTTTTGGTTGTCCTGTTGAACCCGATGTATAGATGATATAGGCCAGATGATGCGGTTTAAGACCCAATTGGATGGCGTCAGGATTATGTTCAGGCTGTTTTGCCACGTTATCCCGCTGAGTCGCATCATCCATCAGCCAGACATCTAAGCCCTGTACCGGCAAACTCTTGTGTAAATGTTGCTGGGTCAACAGTAATACGGGCTGACTGTCCGATAACTGATAGGCTAATCGATCAATGGGATATTCCGGATCGAGCGGAATATAGCCGGCACCCGCCTTGAGTATTGCGTACATGCCAATGATCATATCCAGACTGCGGTCAACACAGATAGCGATACGATCATCAGGACGTACCCCCGCCGCAATTAATTTATGCGCCAGTTGGTTGGCGTGGCGGTTTAATTCGGCATAACTTAATTGCGTGTCACCGAATACCAGCGCAGTCGCCTCCGGTGTGCGTTCTGCCTGTTGTTCGAACAATTGGTGGATTAACATATCCTGCGGATAGTCCAGCGCAGTATCGTTAAAATCCACCAATAACCGGGTGCGTTCTGCCAATGGCAGGATATCGATCGATTGGATTGCCTGCTCAGGCGTATTTTGTAATGCGGCCACTATTCCTTTCAGTGCGGCGTTGACATAGGCATTAATGCGCACAGGATTAACTCGCTGGCTGCATTGTGCCGTGAGTTCGAATCCGTCATCAAAATCATCAATATCCAGTGACAACGGATAGTTACTACGCTCTTCACTTTCCTGTTCTTGAATGCCTTCCCATACCGATGATCTGGATTGTTCGTCATCACGCGGGCTATGACGGAAATTGAGCAAACTATTAAACAGCGGCAATGAAGCCTGAACGCCACTGCAACGCTGGGCAATGGCTAATGGTGTTTGCTCATGATCCAGCAATTCGCTCAAGTGCTGATAAGTTTCCTGTATCGCCTGCTTAACCGTGCGTCCCTGCAATTGAATACGGACAGGCAGGGTATTGATAAACATACCGAGTACCTGAGATGCGCCCAAGCCTCCCTGCAATCGACCCAACAGAACTGTGCCGAACACCACATCATCACGACCGCAGCATTGTGCCAATACTTGGGCCCATGCGACATGGAACAATACGGCTGAACTGATACCTTGTTGACGGGCACAATCACGGATCTGCTGTGCCAGTTCGCTGTCCAGTGTGAAGATATCTTCCACTATTTCATCGTGTTCATCACGATTGCTTCCCTGTACATCAAGTAAATCAAAGGGTAGGGTAGGCTCTTCTACATCCCCCAGCAATTGTTGGAAATAAGCCTTGTGTACTTCAATCGGCACCTTACGGGTTTCAGCAATGAAATTGCGGTAAGGAACAGGTACGGGCAGGCTGACTGTTTTCCCTGAAAGCAATGCCTGTATTTCACCGAAAATGATTTCCAGTGACAGGTGATCACAAACCAGATGATGATGCAACAAGCTCAGCCACCACCGACCCGTGTCAGGATCTTTGGCTATATAGGAGGCCAATAATGGGGCTTTGGTGATATCCAGACGTACTGTGTCAGGATTGGTAAGACGTTGTAACTGTGCTTCGGCACTTTCTTCAGTGGATAACGTCAACTCGGTAATTGGCAGTGGAGCATGGCGGTAGACAACTTGTACAGGTACGGGCAGTTCCTGCCAATGGAAGGCGCTACGTTGAATATCATGCCGATCAATGACCTGCTGGAGGGCATGTAAGAAGTTATCCAGTCTGCTCCGGCTGTCAAAGTTTATGAGAATGTTTTCGAGATAGGTATCGCCTTCTTCTTCCAGTAAATGATGGAACAGAATACCTTCCTGCAATGGCCCGAGCGGGTAGATATCCTGAATATTGGCAACACCTTCCGGTACGCGGGCAATAATCTGGTCGATCTGGGCCTGAGTTAATTCCACCAGTGGCAGCATATCCGGAGTAATGTTCTGGCTGTCTTCACGGATCAAATTAGGTGGAATGGCCTGTCTATCGGCATCCTGATCACTATTCTGATTTAAGCGAGCGCTCATGGCAGATAGTGTGGGGGCGGAGAAGACGGCGCTGACATCAATCGATAATCCTTGCTGGCGTAATTGTTCGATTAGGCTGACTACCAGCAGAGAATGCCCGCCCAGTTCAAAGAAATTATCATGGCGTCCGACCTGTTCTAATCCCAGCAAGGATTGCCAGACCGCTGCCAGTTTCTGCTCGATTTCACCTTGCGGGGCTTCAAACTCACGGCTGACAGTAGCGGTGCGATCAGGGGCCGGCAGTGCTTTGCGGTCTAATTTACCGTTGGCGGAGAGCGGGAAGGCATCCAGCATGACAAAGGCACTCGGGAGCATATACTCCATCAAGCTGACACTCAGTTGCTCGCGCAGATTGGCGGGGGTAAGCGTGACGCCCGTTTGCGGGATCACATAAGCGATGAGACGCTTGTCACCTGCTTCTTCTTCACGGGCGATAACGACGGCATCGCTGACGCCTTCGCAGTTTGCCAGTTGGGCCTCAATCTCTCCCAGTTCAATGCGGAAACCGCGTATCTTGACCTGAAAATCGTTGCGTCCCATATACTCAATCATGCCGTTTGGCAGCCAGCGCCCTAAGTCCCCGGTTTTATACATACGGGCATTGGCCTGTTGATTGAATAGATCGGCGCTGAACGGATCGGCAACAAATTTTTCTGCGGTCAGTTCTGGCCGGTTCAGATAACCACGGGCAACACCCGAACCACCGATATGAATTTCACCACTCACGCCGACAGGAACCGGCTGACCGAGTGTATCTAAAATATAGATACGGGTATTCGGCAGTGGTCGGCCAATCGGAATATTGTCAGTCACATGCAGAGAATGTGGGTCATCGATCGTTAACGTTGTGGCAATGACCGTTGTTTCAGTCGGGCCGTAGGAGTTAATCCAACGGCAGGATTGTGTCTCTGAGCTGGACAACCAGCCAACTAAATGGCGGTGTTCCGCTTTCTCTCCACCTACAATGATCGTGTGCAGATAGGGGCTGAAACCACTGCGACCCGCCATCATCTCTTGTACCCAGTGATGCCAGAACGCGGTTGGCATATCCATGATGGTGATTTTTTGTTCCCGCAGGAAATCAACAAATGTGGTATCCGGTATTCTGATATATGGCGGACGCAGAACCAGTGTCGCGCCTGAGGCGAGGGTGGGGAAAATATCAGACACCGAAGTGTCAAATGCCACGGTAGCAAATTGCAGGATGCGATCACCTAATTTGGGTTCGCTGGTTTGTCGCTGGACGTGGATAAAGTTAACTACATTGCGGTGTTCCAGCATCACGCCTTTAGGCATGCCCGTAGAGCCGGAGGTGTAGATGATATAGGCCAGATGGTGCGGTTGCAGCCCCAATTGGTTGGTATCAGGGTTATGGGTAGGCTGTTGTGCTACGCTATCCCGATTCTGTTGTTCATCCAGCAGCCAGACAGGGACGTTTTGTATTGGCAAACGTGCCTGTAAATGTTGTTGAGTCAACAATAATGCGGGCTTGCTGTCCGACAGTTGATAGGCCAGCCGTTCAGCCGGATATTCCGGATCGAGCGGAACATAGCCCGCGCCCGCCTTAAGAATGCCGTACATGCCAATGATCATATCCAGACTGCGATCAGCACAGATTGCCACGCGATCGTCAGGACGGACGCCGGATTCAATCAGTTGGTATGCCAATTGGTTGGCGTACCGGTTCAGTTCAGCATAACTCAGTTGGCTCTCGCCGAATACCAACGCGATGGCATCTGGTGTCAGCTCTGCTTGTTGTTCGAACAACTGGTGAATCAAGACATCTTGCGGATAGGCAATGGCGGTATCGTTGAAGATTTCCAGTAATTGGGTACGCTCTGTCAGGGACAGGATATCGATCGTTTCAATTGTCTGTTCAGGGACATGTTGCAGGGCGGCTACAATCCCTTTCAGGGCGGTATTCATGTAGGTATTAATGCGGGCAGGGTTAATTTGCTGGCTGCATTGCGCGGTTAAAGCAAATCCGTCATCAAAGTCATCTACATCAAGCGACAGGGGGTAGTTACTGTGTTCTTCTCCCGCCAGTTCCTGAATCCCTTCCCAGGCCTGTGAAGCAAGTTGTTCATCTTCACGCGGACTATGGCGGAAGTTGAGCAGGCTGTTAAACAGTGGCAACGGTGCCTGAATGCCACTACAACGTTGAGCGACAGCCAGTGGGGCCTGTTCATGTTCTAAAAGTGCACTTAACTGCTGATAAGTTTCCTGTACAGCTTGCTGAACGGTACGCGTCCCTAATTTAATGCGGATAGGCAACGTATTGATAAACATACCGAGCACTTCGGAAGCACCGACTCCTCCTTGTAAACGTCCCAACAGCACCGTACCAAACACGACATCATTCTGCCCACTGCATCGTGCCAGAACTTGTGCCCAGGCTACATGGAACAGCACGGCTGAACTCATACCTAATTTTCGGGCACAGTCGCGTAGGTTATGAGCCAGTTCGTTATCCAATGTGTAAGTATTTTCTGCTGTTTCGGTGAGATGACCTCCCTGTACATCCAGCAATCCAAAGGGGAGGGTTGGCTCTTCGACATCTCCCAGTTGCTCACGGAAGTAAGTCTGGTGGGCCTCCAGCGGCACTTTGCTGATTTGAGCAATAAAATTACGGTAAGGCAGTGGCGTAGACAGGCCGGTGTTGTCCCCCAAGAGAATTGACTGTATTTCACCGAAAATCATATCCAGTGATATATGGTCACAAACCAAGTGATGATATAGCAGGGAGAGCATCCATTGACCGGAAGCAGGATCTTCGGCAATGTGTGCGGCCAGCAATGGCGCTTTGGTGATATCCATTCGTACTGCCCGAGAATCAGTGAGGCGGCGTAATTGTATTTCAGCGCTTTCTTCTGCTGATAATGTCAATTCTATAATGGGCAACAGTGCTTGGCGATAGACGACCTGCACTGGCTTAAGAAGTTCTTGCCAGTGCATGGCGCTGCGCAGAATATCGTGCCGATCAATAACCTGCTGGAGTGCCTGTAGGAAAGTATCCAGTCGTGTGCGGCTGTCAAAGATAATTAAATGATTATCCAGATAGAGATCGCCTTCTGTTTCCAGCAAGTGATGGAACAGAATGCCTTCCTGCAATGGCCCTAATGGGTAGATATCCTGAATATTAGGAATGCCGCCTGTCACATGGGCAACAATCTGGTCGATTTGGTTTTGTGTCAATTCCACCAGTGGCAGCATATCCGGCGTAATCGCCAGACTGTCTTCATGGATGAGATTCGGTGGCACATCCTGTACCGTGCTGGCTAAGTCATCATTCTGACTGATAAGCGCACTCATGGAAGCCAGTGTTGGTGCAGAGAATACCGCGCTGACGTCAAGAGACAGGCTTTGTTGACGCAGTTGTTCAATCAGGTTGACCACCAACAAGGAATGCCCACCTAACTCAAAGAAGTTATCCTGTCGTCCGACCTGTTCCAGATTCAGTAAAGATTGCCAGACTGATGCCAGTTTCTGCTCAATTTCACCTTGTGGTGCTTCATATTCACGGCTGACGATAGCGGCGCTATCAGGAGCCGGCAACGCTTTGCGATCTAATTTGCCATTGGCGGACATCGGGAAAGTATCCAGCATGACAAACGCACTGGGCAGCATATACTCCATTAATCGAGTGCTGAGTTGTTCACGCAATTGAGCCGGGATGAGTGTGACACCAGCCTCTGGGATCAGGTAAGCCACCAGACGTTTATCACCCATGCCTTCTTCACGGGCGATAACGACGGCATCGCTGACACCTTCACAAGCGGCCAGTTGCTCTTCAATTTCGCCCAGTTCAATGCGGAAACCCCGTATCTTGACCTGAAAATCGTTACGTCCCAGATATTCAATCATGCCATTTGGCAGCCAGCGCCCCAAATCGCCGGTTTTATACATACGGGCATCAGGCTTTTCTTTGAATGGATCGATGCTGAATGGATCAGCAACAAATTTCTCCACCGTTAAATCGGGTCGGTTCAAATAGCCACGGGCCACCCCTGCGCCGGCAATATGGATTTCACCACTGACACCGATAGGTACTGGCTGCCCTTGTGTATCCAGAATATAAATACGTGTATTGGGTAATGGATAACCAATCGGAACCATTCCTGCCAGTTCAGGTAATTTCTGGTTCTTTAAAGCCAGTGTGGTTGCGATAACCGTGGTTTCGGTCGGGCCGTAGGAATTAATCCAACGGCAGGACTGTGTTTCCGGGCTGGATAGCCAGTTCATTAAATGACGGTATTCAGCTTTCTCACCACCTACAATGATCGTGTGGAGGTAAGGGCTGAAACCACTGCGACCCGCCGTCATCTCTTGCACCCAGTGATGCCAGAATGCGGTCGGCATATCCATGATGGTGATTTTCTGTTCACGCAGGAAATCAACAAATGTTTTATCCGGTATTCTGATATGGGGTGGACGCAGAACCAGTGTGGCACCAGATGCAAGGGTGGGGAAGATATCAGACACCGAGGTATCAAAAGCCACAGTGGCAAATTGCAGGATGCGATCCCCCGGTTTGGGTTCACTGGTTTGCTGCTGTGCATGGATAAAGTTCACCACGTTGCGGTGTTCCAGCATTACGCCTTTAGGCATGCCCGTAGAGCCGGAGGTGTAGATGATATAAGCTAAATGATGGGGTTGCAGCCCCAATTGGCCGGCATCAGGATTATGGGCAGGCTGTTTCGCCACGCTAACCCGATTATGTTGATCATCCAGCAGCCAGACAGGGATGTCCTGTATTGGCAAGCGTGCCTGTAAATGTTGTTGCGTCAGCAATAATACCGGTTTGCTGTCCGATAACTGATAGGCCAGCCGTTCGGCAGGATATTCCGGATCGAGTGGGATATAACCCGCACCTGCTTTAAGAATCGCGTACATACCAATGATCATATCCAGACTGCGATCAGCACAGATAGCAATGCGATCATCAGGGCGCACACCCGAAGAAATCAGGTGATGTGCCAATTGGTTGGCATGGTGGTTCAATTCTGCATAACTCAACTGACTATCACCGAAGACTAATGCGGTAATATCAGGAGTGCGTTCTGCTTGTTGCTCAAACAGTTGGTGGATCAGCAATGTTTGCGGGAGCGGGAAAGCCGTATCATTGAAATCCACCAGAACTTGAGTGCGTTGCTGTGGTTGCAATAATGGTAAATCGGCCACTCGTTTCGAATCGTCCTTAACCATCGCAGTTAGCAAGGTTTGCAGGTAACTGGCAATACGTTCAACGCTGGCATGATCAAACAGATCGCTGGAGTATTCCAAATCCCCCACTAAGCCATTTTCAGTATCATTCATTGACAGCGACAGATCGAAATGCGAACTGTTTTCGGTGACATCAATTTCACTGATGGTAGCACCCGGCAATTCGATACTCTGCTGTTCCGGCGTATTATCCACTGACAACATGACCTGAAAAATTGGGCTATGGCTGAGGCTGCGCGGCGGTTTCAGTGCTTCAACCAGTTGTTCGAATGGTAGATCCTGATGCGCATAGGCTTTCAGGGCATGGCTTCTGATCCGTGCCAGCAAATTGCTGATAGTTGGGTTGTCATCTAACTGAACCCGTAGTGCCAATGTATTGACAAAGAAACCAATTAGCGGCTCCAGTTCGCGGTGTTGCCGGTTGGCAACCGGCGTGCCTATCACTAAATCTGTCTGCCCGCTGAGACGGGAGAGCAAAGTAGCCCATCCTGCCATCAACGTCATAAATAGCGTTGTACCATGACGCTGGCTCAGTGCCCTTAATCCGGCACTTAATTCCGGTGGCAGGACGATATCGATATGTCCACCTGTGTAACTCTGTTTTTCCGGGCGTGGCCTGTCGGTAGGGAGTTCCAAAAGCGCAGGTGCACCCTGTAACGCATCACGCCAGAAATTCACCTGTTTTTCTATCACCTCTCCCTGTAACCATTGCCGTTGCCATAGGGCATAGTCGGCATACTGGAGAGTCAGGGCTGGCAGAGGATCATGCTTCCCTTCGCTGAATGCGTGATAAAGCGTGGAAAGTTCATGCATCAGGATATTGAGCGACCAGCCATCGGAAATAATATGATGCTGAGTTAACAGCAGGATATGTTCATTTTCTGCCAGCCGCAGTAGCCGGCCCCTGATTAGGGGGCCTTGTGCAAAGTCGAATGGTTGACTGGTTTCACACTCAGCGATTTCCCCGATCATGGATTGCTGTTCAGCGGTTGGTATATGACTGAGATCTTCTATTGCCAAAGCGAAACCGCTATCTGGTTTACCAATGATTTGCCGCGTTTGCCCTTCTACTGTCTTGATGGTGGTACGTAAAATCTCATGACGAGCAACAACGCTATCCAGCGCTGTTTGCAGTGCATCCAGATTCAGATGGCCTTGCAGACGCAGGCCACCGGGAATATGGTAGGCAGTCTGTGCTGCCGGATCTAATTGCGCCAAGAACCACAAACGTTGTTGTGCCCAAGATAAAGGGAGTGTTTGCTGATCCGCCTTTCTCGGCACAATTTGGCTTTTTTCCACAACCTGGCTATCTTGGATGCGTTCTTTAATTTTTTTCTGGAGAACCGCTTGTCTTAATTTAAGCAGGGTCTGTTCGTTATTACTCATTTAATTAATTATCTCCATTTAACAGGGCACGCAATTCATCTTCAGACAAGTTCTCCAATTCTTTTTGTAGCGATTCGAGGTCTTCTTGTGCGAAAAAGGTTTCAAGCTGTCTTGATGCGATAAGCTCAGCGAGTTCAGAAAGTGTCGGATGAGCAAAAATGTCTGAGATTGATACCTCAAGATGGAATTCGTCACGCAGCCTTGCCATTAACTGGATGATTGATAGGGAATTTCCACCTAAATCAAAGAAACTGTCATGCCGGCCTACCTGCTCTAATTTCAGTAGGTTCTGTAGGATAACGGCGATTTGCTGTTCGATTTCTCCTTCAGGAGCTTGGTATTCATGGCTGGCGATAGAGGCATGATCCGGTGCCGGCAGCGCTTTACGATCCACTTTGCCGCTGGCAGTCAGCGGGAAGGCGTCCAGCATGACAAAGGCGTTGGGAATCATATAACCCGCCAGATGGGCATTAAGTTGTTCACGCAGACTGTTTACATCCGGCACAGCATCAGGCTGTGGAATGACATACGCCACTAACCGTTTATCGCCGTTATCTTCCTCGCGGGCGACAACCAGCGCTTCCCTGACACCGGAACAGGCAAGCAATTGCGCTTCGATTTCACCCAGTTCAATACGGAAGCCGCGGATCTTGACCTGAAAATCATTACGCCCCAGATATTCAATCGTCCCATCAGGTAACCAGCGCCCTAAATCGCCGGTTTTATACATACGGGCATCAGGCTTTTCTTTGAATGGATCGGTGCTGAATGGGTCGGAAATAAATTTCTCCGCCGTCAAATCGGGTTGGTTCAGATAACCACGGGCAACGCCTGTTCCGGCAATGTGGATCTCTCCGCTCACACCGAGAGGAACCGGATGTCCCAAGGTGTCCAAAATATAGATTTGGGTATTGGCATTTGGATAACCAATCGGAATAGCGTCTTTGATTGAATAGGTGTCGTCATCCAGAATCAGGTTGGTGGCAATAACGGTGGTTTCAGTCGGGCCATAGGTGTTTATCCAGCGGCAGTGCTGAGTTTCCGGCAGAGCATGCCAATCCATTAAATGGCGGTATTCTGCTTTTTCGCCCCCGACAATGATTGCTTTCAGATGAGAGCTGAAACCTGTGCGACCCGCTTTCATCTCCTGTACCCAGTGATGCCAGAAAGCGGTTGGTAAATCGATGAGGGTAATTTTCTGCTGGTTCAGGAAATCAATGAATTCCGCATTCGGTATACGAATATGCGCAGGACGCAGGATTAATGTTGCCCCTGCTGCCAGCGTCGGGAAAATATCAGAGACTGAGGTATCAAACGCGACGGTAGCAAACTGTAGAATGCGATCCCCCGGCTGAGGCTGACTGATCTGATGTTGGGCATGGATAAAGCCCACCACATTGCGGTGCTCAACCATAACGCCTTTGGGTTGTCCCGTTGAACCCGAGGTATAAATGATATAGGCCAGATGGTGGGAGCGAAGCCCCAACTGTTCAGCGTCAGGATTGTGTGCAGGTTGTTGTGCCATGCGTTCCCGATGTGTGTCATCGTCCAATAACCAGACAGGCATGTTTTGCAGCGGCAAGCGTACCTGTAAATGCTGTTGGGTCAGCAGTAACACAGGTTTACTGTCCGACAACTGATAGGCCAGTCGGTCGAGAGGATATTCTGGATCAAGCGGAACATAGTTCGCGCCTGCTTTGAGAATACCTAACATGGCAATAATCATGTCCAGACTGCGCTCGACACACAGAGCCACATGATCATCAGGGCGCACACCAAAGGCTATCAGGCTGTGTGCCAGTTGGTTGGCGTGGTGATTCAGTTCTGCATAACTCAATTGAATATCGCCAGATACCAATGCGGTGGCATCGGGTATCCTTGCTGCTTGCTGTTCGAACATTTGGTGAATCAGCATATCTTGCGGATAGGCCAGTTTCGTGTCGTTAAAATCCTTCAATAGTTGGTTACGCTCTGCCGGTGGCAGAATATCGATCGCTTCAATCAATTGTTGTGGTGCATAGTTTGGCGCATAGTTTGGCGCATAGTTTGGCGCATAGTTTGGCGCAAGTTGCAAAGCTGACACCAGCTCTTTCAGCACGATTTCCATATAGGCATTCAGGCGCGCCGGATTGATCTGCGGGTTACACTGGGCAGTAAGGGAAAATCCTTCGTCAAAATCATCCACATCCAACGAGAATGGATAGTTACTGCGTTCTTCACCATTGAGTACCTGTATGCCTTCCCAAGCCTGCGATGTGAATTCCATTTCGTCACGTGGGGTATGGCGGAAGTTGAGCAGACTGCTGAACAACGGCATTGGCGCCTGAATGCCGCTGCAACGCTGGGCAACAGCCAATGATGCTTGTTCGTGATCCAATAATTCAGTCAGTTGTTGGTAAGTTTCCCGTACAACCTGCTGAACAGTACGTGCCTGTAACCGAACGCGAACAGGCAGGGTATTGATAAACATACCGAGGACTTTAGAAACCCCTATTCCGCCTTGTAAGCGTCCTAACAGAACCGTGCCGAACACCACATCATCCCGTCCACTGCATCGTGCCAATACTTGCGCCCATGCGACATGGAACAATACTGCGGCACTTATCCCCTGTTGACGGGCACAATCACGCAGGCTGTGGGCTAAATCGCTGTCAAGGACGAAAGTATCTTCCACGATGTCGTTATGCTGATCTTCATCATGATTACCACTCTGAATGTCATGTAATCCAAACGGCAGGGTCGGTTCATCCACATCGCCGAGCAGGGACTGGAAATAAGCCTGATGGGCTTCCGGCGACACATGGTGGATTTGGGCAATAAAGTGACGGTAAGGCAGAGGAGCGGGCAGGTTGCCACCTTCCCCTAAGAGCAGTGCCTTCACTTCATGGGATATGATTTCCAGAGATACGTGGTCACAAACTAAATGGTGGTTCAGTAAAGAAAGCAGCCACTGTCCTGATTCCTGATCTTGCGCGATATGTGCGGACAGCAACGGCGCTTGGGTCAGATCCATCCGTACCGTGCGAGGATCAGTGAGGCGATTTAATTGTGTTTCGGCACTTTCTTCTGCTGAGAGTGTGAGTTCGGTAATTGACAGCGGTGCATGGCGGTAGACCACTTGCACTGGCTGAGTTAATCCCTGCCAGTAAGCGGCGGTACGCAGAATATCGTGGCGATCAATGATCTGTTGCAAAGCGCTCAGGAAGGCATCGAGGCGCTCACGGGTATCGAATGCGAAAAAATGACGCAATAAATAAGTATCGCCCTGTGTTTGCAGCAGGTAGTGGAACAGAATGCCTTCCTGTAGTGGTGCGAGTGGGTAGATATCCTGAATATTAGCGCTACCACCGGGTATCGCGTCAGCAATAGCATCAATCTCACTTTGAGACAGGGATACCAATGGCAGCATGTCCGGTGTAATGGCGGTGCAGTCGTCAGGGATGAGATTGGGCGGCACAATGAACGTGTCTGCATTGTTCTGCATAGTCTGCATTGCTTTCGCCATTTCAGACAGTACAGGCGCAGCAAACACGGTACGGATATCAAGATCCCAACCCTGATGACGGAGCTGTTCGAGCAGGTTGACGACCATCAGAGAATGACCGCCCAGCTCGAAGAAATTGTCAGAACGGCCGATGCTTTCCAGCCCCAATAACGCTTGCCAGATTTCAGCCAGTGCCATTTCCGTTGCATTGGCTGGCGCTTCATAGCTGCGCATGACGAACGCGGCTTGATCCGGTTCCGGCAGCGCTTTACGGTCGATTTTTCCTCCGGGTGTCAACGGGAAGGCATCTAACATCACAAAGGCGTTAGGCAGCATATACTCGGCGAGATGTTGTGCCAGTTGCTGACGTAGAGTAGCAGGCTCGGGTTCAGCGCCGGATTTGGGGATCACATAAGCAACAAGTCGTTTCTCGCCTGAGCTTTCTTCATGGGAAAGCGTTTTAGGGGAAAGAACGTCGCGGGCAGTCACGATCGCTTCATGTACTCCATGGCATTGCACCAATCTGGCCTCGATTTCGCCAAGTTCAATGCGGAAACCACGTATCTTGACCTGAAAGTCATTGCGCCCCAGATATTCAATGGCCCCGTTTGGCAGCCAGCGCCCCAGATCGCCGGTTTTATACATACGGGCATCGGGCTTTTCTTTGCATGGATCGGCGCTGAAAGGATCAGCAATAAATTTCTCTGCTGTCAAATCGGGTCGATTCAGATAACCACGGGCAACGCCTGCGCCGCCGATATGGATTTCTCCGCTCACACCAATGGGAACCGGCTGACCGTGTGTATCCAGAATATAAATACAGGTATTGGGCAGTGGATAACCAATCGGGATAGCACCTTCGAGATGAAGAGGGTCTTGGCTGTCCAGTGTCAGCGTTGTAGCAATGACCGTCGTTTCAGTCGGGCCATAGGAGTTAATCCAACGGCAGGATTGTGTTTCTGAACTCGACAGCCAATTCATCAAATGGCGGTATTCCGCTTTCTCACCACCCACAATAATGGTGTGCAGGTAAGGGCTGAAACCACTGCGGCCTGCCATCATCTCTTGCACCCAGTGATGCCAGAAGGCGGTTGGCATATCCATAATGGTGATCTGCTGTTCACGCAAAAACGCGACAAATGTCATATCCGGTATTCTGATATGAGGAGGGCGTAGAACCAGCGTAGCACCTGATGCGAGGGTGGGGAAAATATCAGATACCGAAGTATCAAACGCAATCGTCGCAAATTGCAGAATGCGATCACCCAATTGAGGTTCACTGGTTTGTTGCTGGGCATGGATAAAATTCGCTACATTGCGATGTTCCAGCATTACGCCTTTGGGCTGTCCGGTTGAACCAGAGGTGTAAATGATATAGGCCAAATGATGGGGTTGAAGTCCCAATTGCTCAGGATCGGGATTATGTGCAGGTTGTTGTGCCATCATGTTGTGATGGTTTTCATCGTCCAGCAGCAAGACTGACACGCCCTGTATGGGCAATCGATTCTGTAAATGACGTTGGGTCAGTAATAATGCAGGTTTGCTATCTGACAACTGATAAGCCAGTCGTTCAGTGGGATATTCCGGATCAAGGGGAATATAGCCTGCACCCGCTTTGAGAATCGCGTACATGCCAATGATCATATCCGGACTGCGATCCACACAGATAGCAATACGATCATCCGGGCGCACGCCGGACGCTATCAGATAGTGTGCCAGTTGATTGGCATGGTGGTTCAGTTCCGCGTAACTCAGTTGGCTATCTTCAAACACTAACGCAACAGCATCCGGTGTCCGTTCTGCTTGCTGTTCGAACAATGGGTGAATTAGCTTATCCTGCGGACAGTTCAACGCTGTATCATTGAAATCTTCCAATAATTGGCTGAGTTGCTGCGGTTGTAGCAAGGGTAAATCTTCTACCCGCAGTGAATCATCTTCAACCATCGCGCTCAACAGAGTGTGAAGGTAGCTGGCGAGGCGCTCAATGCTGGCATGTTCAAACAGATCGCTGGCATATTCCAACTCACCGACTAAACCATTGTCGGTATCATTCATGGAAAGTGACAGATCGAAATGGGTACTTCTTCGGGTTGATGGCAATTCATCCAATATTACGCCGGATAACTCAAGAGATTGCTGTATTGGCGTATTATCCAGCGCGAGCATCACCTGGAATATTGGGCTGTGGCTCAGGCTGCGTGGCGGTTGCAGGGCTTCAACAAGTTGCTCAAATGGCAAATCCTGATGGACATAGGCTTCCAGTGCGTGGGCTTTCACTTGTGCCAATAAATCGCCAACTGTGGGGTTATCTTCCAGTTTAACCCTGAGTGCCAGCGTATTGGCAAAGAATCCGATCAGCGGTTCCAGCTCACTGTGTTGTCGGTTAGCAACCGGTGTACCAATGACAATATCTTGCTGACCACTTATGCGGGAAAGTAAAATTGACCAAGCCGCCAACAAGGTCATAAATAGAGTGGCACTATGACGCTGGCTGAGTGCTTTTAATCCATCGCTCAACTCTGGGGAAAGGGTGAATGTCACTTGATCCCCGCGATAGCTCTGTACCGCAGGACGTATTTTGTCCGTAGGCAATTCCAGTAAGGCAGGGGCATCTCGCAGTGCATTTCGCCAGAAATTCACTTGTTTTTCCAATACACTACCTTGCAGCCATTGACGTTGCCAGACGGCATAATCAGCATATTGCAATGTCATCTCAGGCAGCGGATCTTTCTGTCCCTGACTAAAGGCGCGGTAAAGTGTGGTCAGTTCATGCATCAGAACGTTCAGTGACCAGCCATCGGAAATCATATGGTGCTGGGTTAATAGCATGACATGCTCATCATCTGCGAGTTTCAGCAGTTGAGCGCGTATTAATGGTTCCCTTGCAAAATCAAAGGGATGGTTGGTTTCAAACTGAGATGCTTCATCAATGGCAGCCTGTTTTTCTGCCTCTGTCAGCAGGCTGAGATCTTTGATAGTTAAGTTGAAGCCATAATCCGCATCGTCAATGATTTGCCGGGCGGTACCCTCGACTACCTTAATGGTTGTGCGCAGAATTTCATGGCGTGCAACGATTCTGTCCAGAGTGGCTTGCAGGGCGCTCTGGTTCAGGTGTCCTTTCAGACGCACTCCACCAGAGATGTGGTACGCCGTTTGTGCCGCAGAATCTAACTGTGCCAGGAACCACAGACGTTGTTGAGCCCAGGATAAGGGAAGCGTTTGTTCCCGGTTGGCAGGTAATATCAATTGTTGTGTGGATTGCTGTCCTGATGTGGTCGTTGTGTTCAGCGATTGCGCTAAATCTGACAAGACAGGGCGGGTAAACAGATCTTGCAAGTCCACATGGATATTAAGAGCGTGACGTAAACGGGAGGCCATTTGCACGGTTAGCAGAGAATGTCCACCCAGCTCAAAAAAGTTATCGTGACGTCCCACTCGTTCTATCCCCAGCAGGGATTGCCAGACTTCCGCCACTTTCTGTTCGATTTCCCCTTGGGGTGCTTCGTATTCACGGCTGGCAATCGCAGCGCGATCAGGGACGGGCAGGGCTTTTCGATCCAACTTGCCACTTCCGGTCAGCGGGAAGGCGTCCAGTATGACAAATGCACTGGGGATCATGTGTTCCATCAGGTGAGTGCTTAGCTGTTCACGCAGATCGGAAGGGGTGAGTGTGGCATCAGGTTGGGGGATCAGGTAAGCGACCAGACGTTTATCGCCGGTTGATTCCTCTCGGGCAATAACGACAACATCTTTGACGCCCTTGCAAGCCGCCAGTTGCGCCTCGATTTCTCCCAATTCAATACGGAAACCACGTAGTTTAACCTGAAAATCATTGCGCCCCAGATATTCGATAGTGCCATTTGGTAACCAGCGTCCCAGATCGCCGCTTTTATACATACGGGCATCGGACTTTTCTTGGGATGGATCGACTTTGGATGGATCGACACTGAATGGATCGGGAACAAAGCGTTCTGCCGTCAGTTCCGGCTTATTCAGGTAACCACGCGCGACACCGGCACCACCAATATGAATTTCTCCACTGACACCAACAGGAACGGGTTGACCGAGAGGATCGAGAATATAGATGCGGGAATTGGCATTAGGGCGGCCAATCGGAATGTTATTCACGATTTCAGAAGAGTGACCGTCCTCAAGTGTTAATGATGTGACAATGACGGTCGTTTCAGTAGGGCCATATGTGTTAATCCAGCGGCAGAACTGAGTCTCTGGCAGGGATTGCCAATCTGCCAAATGGCGATATTCCGCTTTTTCTCCACCGACAATCACGGTATTGAGGTAAGGACTGAAACCGGTACGGCCTGCTTTTATCTCCTGTACCCATTGATGCCAGAAAGCGGTGGGTACATCCATAATGGTGATCTTCTGCTGCTGTAAAAAATCAATAAATGCTGCATCAGGCACACGGACATGAGCAGGGCGCAGGACTAAAGTCGCTCCCGCTGCCAGCGTTGGGAAAATATCAGACACTGAGGTATCAAACGCCATGGTCGCAAATTGCAGGATGCGATCCCCCGGCTGAGGTTGGCTGATTTGATGTTGGGCATGGATAAAGTTGACGACATTGCGGTGCTCAAGCATTACCCCTTTGGGTAATCCGGTCGAGCCAGAAGTATAAATAATATAGGCCAGGTGGTGTGGCATAAGCCCCGACTGACTTGACTCAGGATTATGTGTTGGCTGTTGTGCCACCGTATTCCGATGATTTTCATCGTCCAACAACCAAACCGGCATTTCCGTTGCGGGCAAACTCGTTTGTAAGTGCCGTTGAGTCAGTAATAACATCGGCGTGCTGTCTGACAATTGATAAGCCAAACGTTCAGCAGGGTATTCCGGATCAAAGGGAACATAGCCCGCACCTGCTTTGAGGATGCCCAACATGCCAATAATCATATCGGGACTGCGCTCAACGCACAGAGCCACGCGATCGTCTGGGCGTATGCCAAATGCAATCAGGCTATGTGCCAGTTGGTTGGCGCGCTGGTTCAGTTCTGCATAACTCAGTTGGGTGTCCTGATATACCAGGGCGATAGCGTCAGGCATCGACTCTGCTTGCTGTTCAAATAGTTGGTGAATCAGCTTATCCTGCGGATAGTCCAGTGCTGTGTCGTTAAAATCCACCAGTAATTGCTTAAGCTGCGGTGGCTCCATTAACGGCAGTTCAGCCATGTGTTGAGTATCATCTGCCACCATGGCTGCAAGTAAGATGTATAGATGGTTGACCATGCGTTCAATCGTGGTGTGATCGAACAGGTCACTGGCATACTCCAGATCCCCCGTTAATTCGTTTTCGGTTTCATCCAGCGTTAATGTCAGGTCAAAGTAAGCACTGTCCCTGATTAATGGCCGCTCATCCAATACCAATCCCGGTAGTTCGAAATGCCGTTGTCCCGGCATATTATTGGTTGCCAGCATAACCTGAAAGATTGGGCTATGGCTCAGGCTGCGCGGGGGTTGCAGGGTTTCGACCAGTTGTTCGAAAGGCAGATCCTGATGGGCGAATGCATTGATAGCCTGTTCCTTCACCTGTGCCAAGAGTTGGCTGACACTGGGGTTATCATGCAATTGCACCCGTAATGCCAATGTGTTGGCAAAGAAGCCGATCAAAGGGGCCAATTCAGGTTGTTGACGATTGGCGATGGGCGTACCAATCACAATATCATCCTGACCGCTGAGGCGGGAAAGCAGAGTGGCCCATCCGGCCAATAGTGTCATAAATAAGGTTGTGCCATGACGCTGGCTGAGATCTTTTAAACCTGCCTGCAATGCGGGAGGGAAAACAATATTAACTCGTCCGCCAGTATAGCTTTGTTTCGCTGGGCGCGGCTGATCAGTGGGTAATTCCAGCAAGGCGGGAGCGCCTTTCAAGGTGTTACGCCAGAACTCAACCTGTTTTTCCAGCACTTCTCCCTGCAACCCCTTTTTCTGCCAGAGAACATAGTCAGCATACTGAATTGTCAGGGCTGGCATTGGATCTGGCAGCCCTTGACTGAATGCGTGATAAAGCGTGGACAATTCTTGCATTAAGACACTGACTGACCAGCCATCTGAAATAATATGATGCTGGGTCAACAGCAGGATATGTTGGTCTTCCGCCAGTTTTAGCAATCGCCCACGTACCAAAGGGCCATTAACAAAATCAAAGGGATGGTTTGCCTCAAGATAGGCGGCTTTTTCAATTGCCGCTTGCTGCTCTGATACGTTTTCTTGTTCTGTCGCGTTTTTTTGTTCTGAGAGTAGTTGGCTGAAATCTTCTTGTATTAAAGGAAAACCACAATTTTCATCACTGATGATTTGCTGTGCTTCGTCTTCTACCGTCACGATAGTCGTACGCAGAATTTCATGGCGCGCCACAATACAATCCAATGCAGCTTGTAGGGCGTTCAGGTTCAGCCTGCCTTTTAGGTTCAAACCTGCTGACATGTGATATGCCGTTTGTGCGGCAGGATCTAATTGAGCAAGGAACCATAAACGTTGTTGTGCCCAAGATAATGGCACACCATTATCACGAGACTGGGGCCTGATTTCTGTTTTCTGAGTAGACTGGCGGGTCAATTTTGCTGATTTGGCTAACTCAAGTAGTCTTCTTCGTTCAGCTAATGGTAGAGATGAAAGCTCGTTATTATTCATTTATTTATCACCATTTAAAACAATATGAGGTAAGACCTAATTCATTGATTTATAAATATCTTGTAAAGACTCTGAATCAAATTGCAGCAATAGCGCATCGATAATGCATTCTTCAAGCTGACAGAGGGTTGGGTGTGAAAACAGTTGATAAACGGATAACTCAACATCAAATGTTTTCTTGATCTGCGACTGTAGCTGCAATACCAGCAGAGAATGACCGCCCAATTCGAAGAAGTTGTCATAGCGACTTATCCGGTCTAACCCTAGTAATTCTTGCCAAATGATGGCTAATTGTTCCTCGGTTTCGCCTTCCGGAGCGACATACTCATGGGTAGACATGGCTGAATGATCAGGAGCAGGGAGAGATTGGCGATCGAGTTTGCCATTTGGGGAGAGAGGAAAAGCGTCCATCATCACAAATGCGCTCGGGATCATGTAATCAGCGAGATGTTTACTCAATTGCCCGCGTAGTTGAGAGATAGTCGGTGTGCAATCCTTATTAGGGATCAAATAGGCGACGAGTCGTTTATCTCCCGTGTCATTTTCACGGGCAACGACTACAGCTTCACGAATATCAGTACATTGGATCAGGCAGGTTTCAATCTCGCCCAATTCAATACGTAATCCGCGAATTTTAACTTGAAAATCGTTGCGTCCCAGATAGGCGATACTGCCATCAGGCAGCCAGCGTCCCAGATCGCCTGTTTTGTATAGACGGGCATCAGGATCGGGACTGAATGGATCGGTAATGAAACGCTCTGCGGTCAGTTCAGGCAGGTTCAAATAACCACGGGCGACACCGACTCCCCCGATGTGGATTTCACCTGCGACACCAATTGGAACGGGTTCTCCATGTGTATCGAGAATATAGATTTGAATATTGGAAATAGGATGCCCAATCGGCACTTGTCCGATATAGCTATCCGGTACACATTTCCAGGCAGTGACATCAATGGCCGCTTCTGTTGGCCCATATAAATTATGCAGTTCAGTGTGAGGAAAGTGGGACAGGCACTGTTGTTGCAAGGCATAAGGGAGCGCTTCCCCGCTGCATAAAATTTGGCGCAGAGAAAGACAACGTCCGGTTGGAATGTAGTGGAGAAAACTTTGCAACATGGAAGGCACAAAATGGAGCGTAGTAATATTACGGTTTTCTATCTCTTCCAATAAATAGTGCGGTTCTTTGTGACCACCGGGGCGAGCCATCACTAACTGGGCGCCAAACATCAGGGGAAGGAAAAATTCCCAAACAGAAACATCAAAACTGAATGGGGTTTTTTGTAAAACCCGATCTTGAGGAGTGAGTTGATAAGTATCCTGCGCCCAGAGTAAACGGTTAACCACACCGCGATGTTCATTCATTACCCCTTTTGGTAATCCCGTTGAGCCGGAAGTGTAGAGTACATAGGCCAAATGACGGGATGTTAGCCCCAAATGCACGGCATCTAAATTATCATCGGGCTGGTGGGTGATATCAGCCTGAACGGTTGGATTATCCAAAAACCAGACAGGTATTTCGATTGCAGGTAATTGTTCTTGCAAGTCATGATGGGTTAGCAGGATCACCGGTTCACTGTCTGACAGGATATAAGCAAGCCTATCAGTCGGATATTCAGGATCGAGTGGCACATAAGCAGCACCCGCTTTTAAGATACTGACCAGACTGATCACCATATCCAAACTGCGTTCCATGCAAATGGCTACGCGATCATCAGGGCGAACACCCGCATTAACAAGGGCATGAGCCAGTTGGTTGGCTCGCTGATTCAACTCTAAATAACTGAGTTTATCATTACCATACAGCAGCGCAGTTGCCGTCGGGCTGCGTTCCACTTGTTGTTCAATAAATTGATGGATTAAGGCGTGTTTTGGGAAAGGTTTGTTTGTATCGTTAAAATCATGGATGACTTGTTGATGTTCTTGCTCACCCATTAATGGCAAACGATTAACTGGTTGTTGTTCGCCATCGGCCATTGCCTCCAGCAGATTCAGGAGATTCTGCATTAACTGAGAGATTAATTCAGTATCAAATACCTTGGTATCGAAATAAAAGGCATAACGGATCTGACCATCGACTTCCAGAATATTCACCATTAATGGAACAGGAATGTCAGCGTAGTATGGATGAGGGAAAGGCCTCAATTCAGCGTTACCCCACTGCACCATCACATTGTTGTCTTCCGCCATCCAGAGTGAGGGTAAGTCACCAATATATCTGGCTTTTTGAAATATCATGACGGTTTGGAAAACAGGATGAGTTTCTGCATTACGCTGCAATTGCAGTTGTTCCAATACTCTGGAAAACGGATATTTCTGGTTTTCAATGCCCAACCGGGCGGTTTTTGCTGCCTGTGTGATGTGCTCCTGTACTGTCATTTCACCCTTTATCTGGCTGCGTAACGCTATCGGGTTGATAAACTCGCCGACCAGTTTTCCCCAGCGGGCACGTCCCCGGCCCGGCATGATAGAGCCGATAATAATGTCATCCTGCCCGGTATAGCGATTAAGGAGGATTTGGTAGGCGGCCAGAAAAATGGTAAACAGACTGTTATCATATTTCGATGCCAGAGCTTGCAGTTTATTTGCCAGAGAATTGGGTACTTTTTTATATAAAGAGATTTTCCCTGTATCAGGCGCAGGGCTGTTTTTAGCGGGCCATTGCGTTACGGCTAAATTACCAGCTAAGGTATTTTGCCAGAATTGTTGTTGTTTTTTTGCGCTGGCGCTTTTTAACCATTGTTGCTGCCATTCCACATAATCGTGAAAGCTATTTTCTGGAACAGGTTCCAGAGGACGTGCAGAAAGCAGGGCATCAAGTTCATCTAACAATATCCAATAAGACCAGCCATCGACGGCAAGATGATCAAAGGTCAGTACCATTACGCCTTCTTGCTGATTGCACTTATACCAACTGGCGTAAAACCGAAGCGGGTGTGTTAAATCAAACAGATGCCAGCAGTCGTCCTGAACACGTTGCCGAAGCGCTTCTTCACTAAGATGCTGTGCATCATGTACTGTGAGTGCGATTTCAGAATTATCTGCAATGCAATAGCCCAGTTCACCGTGATATAGTCCAAAACTTGCTCGCAGCATCGGGTGTCTTTGCACCAATTTATTGAGAGCTTCTTCTAGTTGTTTCGCTGTTACACCTTTAATGCGAGCACAAAATGCACTATTATTCTGACCACGTTTATCAGGGTCTATTTGATATTGAAACCAGCGGCTACTTTGCGCTTCCGATAAAGGAAATGGTTTCAATTGTTCAGGGTAATTCATTCTATAGCTCCCTTTTTATGGGTACATTAAAAATAAAAACATGAGAACTGATAAAACAAAAAATCACACTCGGGGTTGAACTAATAAAAAATATTTCCATGAAATAGACGGTATATCTATTCCTGTTAGGAAAAGTAGTCGTTATCCAGAGCAAGTGGCATAAAAATAGCTGACCATTCTGATAAAAAAGAACAGCCTAATTCTTAATGTCTTGTTCAATTCCTTTTCATTACTGAAAGAAATTATAATCTTTACGGTATTAGATGATTTTACATTAGATTATTTAATTCCACATTTATAATAATGTTTTTCTAATGTATCTAATTTTATTACAGGTAGTGAGTACCAAAGTTTATTAGTTTTGGTGATTTTTTGTTTGCTCCATAAAGCAAAGCTTATATGGATATGTAAAGTGAAAGAAGAGCCTAATTACATAGGCTCTTTGTAATGCGATTCACTTTGTTTTTTAATGAACTAATGAATTTTATTACTGATCTCTTTAATATTACCATCTTCTAATTTGATAATGCGATCGGCAGAATCAAAATAACCATCATCATGGCTAATAACGATGATAGTTTTACCATTAGCTTTTAATTCAGGCAGTAGCTCAGTATAGAATAAACGTTTAAATACAGGGTCTTGGTCTGCGGCCCATTCATCAAACAGATATATAGGACGATCTTCTAAATAGGCCGAAACTAATGCCAGTCTTTTTCGTTGACCAGCAGAAAGATTGGTTGTGGAAAAACCCCCATCAACGATTTTAACTTTGTGTGACATATTTAATGATTCAATATAATGCGTCGCTTTTTCAGTAACATTGGCATCGCTATTGAGTAGTTGTTCGAAGAGATGATAATCGGAAAAAACAGCAGAAAAGAACTGGCGATAATGCTCATTATTAGCTGACGTTACCGGTACGCCGTTTAGCGAGACAGAACCCGATTCTTGTTCAAACAAGCCAACAAGCAACATCGCGAGTGTTGTTTTCCCGCTGCCATTGCCCCCAACGATGAAAACAATTTCGCCTTGCGATATTTTCAGACTCAATGGGCCGAGGGCAAACTGACGGTCTTCTTTATCCGTGGTGTAATGATGGACAACATCTTTCAGTTCAAGTTCTATTGGCAGCTTATTATGGAATGGGCTAGGGCCTTCGATTTGTTCGGAGAGCGCTTCCTCCAGTTCATTATCAAGGCGGCGCATTTTATTCAATGAAACTTCAGCTTCTCTCAATTCCGGGATTGCACCAATAACTTCACTAATAGGGCCTGATAAAAAGAGTACAAGCAGCGCTACCGTGAACAGGGTTGATGGCTCTTGAGGGATCCAAATGGGGACAATAAAAATGCTGATACCAATAATGATATAGAAGGTGACGGAACTGGCATTGATAAGCCATGCATAACTGGAATTCGCTTTAATGCATATTTCTTTGAATACATTGGCGGCAGGAGCGATAACTTTATCGACAAAAAGATTGCCTTTTTGTTTATTGAGTTTCAGCTCTTTGCTGCCATTAATCAGGCTTTGAAAATTAAGGTATATTTTATCCACCTGATCACGCATTGAGGTCATCAAACGTAATGGATATTTCTCCCAAATATAAAACATGTACATTGCAATAAGACTGAGTGCCGCCAAAATGACAAACAATTGCCAGGACATCCAGGCCAAATAACTAAAACAGGCGATGATTAGGGTGACATTACCAAAAACACTGGGTGCCAGCATAAAAGAGTGTACGAAAACATCGACGTCTTTAGTTAAAACTGCTAAAAGACCGTGCCGCCCGATTTTATTCAGCTTTTTGAGTGGTGCACGCAATATTTTGTTACTTAAACTGAGGCGTAATGAAAAGATAGCTGCTTGAGCTAAATGGGATAACGTAATTTCTGATATAGTCTTAGTAATAAAAAAAATAAAACAAATACCAAAAAAGCTCCAAAGAAATGGGGTGAGATTAATGGTTTCTGTTACACCTTGACTAATCATGCCAACTATCGAAG
>NZ_LFCV01000084.1 GCF_001037465.1 Xenorhabdus khoisanae | reverse complement strand
TTGACTGCGAGAGTGACAGCTCGAGCAGGTACGAAAGTAGGTCTTAGTGATCCGGTGGTTCTGTATGGAAGGGCCATCGCTCAACGGATAAAAGGTACTCCGGGGATAACAGGCTGATACCGCCCAAGAGTTCATATCGACGGCGGTGTTTGGCACCTCGATGTCGGCTCATCACATCCTGGGGCTGAAGTAGGTCCCAAGGGTATGGCTGTTCGCCATTTAAAGTGGTACGCGAGCTGGGTTTAGAACGTCGTGAGACAGTTCGGTCCCTATCTGCCGTGGGCGTTGGAAGATTGAAAGGGGCTGCTCCTAGTACGAGAGGACCGGAGTGGACGCACCACTGGTGTTCGGGTTGTCATGCCAATGGCATTGCCCGGTAGCTAAGTGCGGCAGAGATAACCGCTGAAAGCATCTAAGCGGGAAACTTGCCTTGAGATGAGTCTTCCCTTGTCCCTTGAGGACACTAAAGGAACGTTCGAGACGAGGACGTGGATAGGCTGGGTGTGTAAGCGTTGCGAGACGTTGAGCTAACCAGTACTAATGAACCGTGCGGCTTAACCTGACAACACCGAAGGTGTTTTGGGCGTGCGAGAGTAACAGTTTCAACTACAGAGAACAGCTTGTTCGGGATTGAATACAGGATTTGTCTGGCGGCAATAGCGCGGTGGTCCCACCTGACCCCATGCCGAACTCAGCAGTGAAACGCCGTAGCGCCGATGGTAGTGTGGGGTCTCCCCATGTGAGAGTAGGGCACTGCCAGACATCAATTTATAAGTGTTGCCCATTTGGCAACACTTTTTATTCAGCATTTGCTGATATGGCTCAGTTGGTAGAGCACACCCTTGGTAAGGGTGAGGTCCCCAGTTCGAATCTGGGTATCAGCACCATGAATAATATGTTCGGCAAATAAAACAGAATTTGCTTGGCGGCAATAGCGCGGTGGTCCCACCTGACCCCATGCCGAACTCAGTAGTGAAACACCGTAGCGCCGATGGTAGTGTGGGGTCTCCCCATGTGAGAGTAGGGAACTGCCAAGCTTTAATACCAAGCCAAAAGGCCACTCAAATGAGTGGCCTTTTGCATTTCTAACACTTTTGCATTTCTAACACTTTTGTATTTCTATCAACAGATAGGTATTAGAAAACGACCTACTTATCTTTCAAATGCAGAGTCTGATAGACTACGGCTCAAATTATCTATTGAGCTTGAAGTTAATGTCTGTCTGTCAATCTACCCAACTAAAAGCGTTTAATACATTTGGCGTTTCAGCCTATGCCGATCATATTGATACAGCAGCCTCTGTTGAATCACTTCTGTTCTTATGGCAAAAAGCGATGGGAAAAAATCATCCCACTCTACTGCTGGGAGGAGGAAGTAATGTTCTCTTCACCGAAAATTTTAAAGGTACTGTGATTCTGAATCGTATTCTTGGTATCGATATAAACGAGTCAGAGACTGCATGGTATATCCATGTCGGCGCAGGAGAAAATTGGCATAATCTGATTACTTATTTATTCAAGAAACAGATTTATGGTTTAGAAAATTTAGCATTAATTCCAGGAAATGTAGGTTCTGCCCCTATTCAGAATATTGGAGCATATGGAGTTGAATTTAAACACGTCTGTGAATATGTGGATGTTGTTGAATTGAAAACTGGTAACTCTATTCGTTTGATGGCAAATGAATGCGAATTTGCGTATAGAGACAGCATCTTCAAGCATAAATATAAAGATGATTATGCTATTACAGCAGTTGGCTTATGTTTGAATAAGGCATGGGAACCAATATTAACTTATGGTGGTTTGGCACAGTTCTCACGAGAAGAGGTGACTCCAGAGGAAATATTTAATGCTGTATGTGAAATGCGCCAAAGTAAATTACCTGATCCTGTGGTGATCGGTAATGCGGGAAGTTTCTTCAAGAATCCAATTGTACCGCCTGAATTGGCGCAAAAAATCAAATCTGAATATCCGGATTGTCCTCAATATCATCATAATGAATATAGTGTAAAGATTGCTGCAGGATGGCTTATCGATCAATGTCATTTGAAAGGTTATTCTATTGGTGATGCTGCTGTGCATACACAGCAAGCTCTTGTATTAATTAATACAGGAAATGCAAAGGGGCAGGACATTATTGCTCTGGCTGCACATGTGCGTAACAAAGTAGCAGAAAAATTTAATATTTTATTAGAGCCTGAAGTACGCTTCATTGGCAGTGAAGGTGAGATAGACGCAGTGGAATGTATTTCATGAAAGATATTAGTACTCCGTTAAAATTAATTAAAGTATTGTCTAATGGCGAGATTCACTCAGGACAGCAACTTGGGCAAGAATTGGGAATGAGTCGAGCGGGGATTAATAAACACATCCAGACCATTCGCGAATGGGGCGTGGAAATTTTAACGCTTCCGGGGAAAGGTTATCGTTTTCCTGCTCCAATGAACCTTCTTGATAAAGATGTTATTACAAATTATCACCCAAGTGACCGGATTGAAGTTATACCTGTTATTGATTCTACAAATCAATATTTGTTAGACAAGTTATCAGAGCTCGCTTCTGGTGATGCCTGTGTTGCAGAGTATCAATATGCTGGCCGGGGGCGTCGTGGTAGACAGTGGGTTTCTGCTTTTGGCAGAAATTTATATCTGTCTATGTATTGGCGCTTGGAACAAGGACCTGCTGCTGCAATTGGTTTAAGTTTGGTCGTTGGAATTGTAATTGCAGAAGTTCTTAATCGTCAGGGAGCCCATGAGAGAGTAAAAGTAAAATGGCCAAATGATTTATATTTGGACGATAAAAAACTTGCGGGAATACTAGTCGAATTGACGGGAAAAACCGGTGACGCTGCTCAGATCGTTATCGGAATAGGTATGAATATTTCGATGAGTAGTGAGCAACAGAAATCCATTAATCAACGTTGGACTAATTTACAGCAAGCAGGAATGACAGTTGAGCGGAATAAATTGATTGCTGAAATCATTTCTGAGCTTAAAGAAACACTAACTCAATTTGAAAACGAAGGATTATCACCTTTTATTCCTAGGTGGCTTAAGTTAGATAATTTTATTAATCGTCCAGTGAAATTAATTATTGGTGAGCAGGAAATTCATGGAATAGCCCGTGGAATTGATCAACAAGGAGCACTCTTACTTGATATTAATGGTGTTATTACACCTTACATTGGCGGTGAAATATCCTTGA
The DNA here is from genome assembly GCF_001037465.1 of Xenorhabdus khoisanae. Lineage (GTDB taxonomy): Bacteria > Pseudomonadota > Gammaproteobacteria > Enterobacterales > Enterobacteriaceae > Xenorhabdus > Xenorhabdus khoisanae. The sequence goes on along the minus strand of NZ_LFCV01000084.1, from coordinate 2,077 downwards.
GGGGCTGTTGAGTGTTAAAGCCGGAAATATTTCCGGCTGTTTGCTTTATTTTCTCAATCTGACATTTTCAATTGTGTGGTTGATACCTTTCGTCATAATCAAGCTAGCACGCTCCCTTGTTGGTAAAATATTTTGTTGTAAGTTCAATCCGTTAATTTCCCGCCAAATACTAGATGCAACTTTTATCGCTTCTTCTGTCGTGAGCTTGGAATAATTGTGGAAATAAGAATCTGGATCAGCAAAGGCACCTTGTCTAAACTTGAGAAAACGGCTGACATACCATTGCTCAAGTAATTCTTCTGAAGCATCAACATAAATAGAAAAGTCAACAAAATCAGATACAAAAACATGGTGTGGCTCATGCGGATAATCCATGCCACTTTGTAGTACATTCAAGCCTTCAAGGATCAGAATATCCGGTTTCTCTATGATAATTTGTTCATTAGGAACAATGTCATAACTCAGGTGAGAATATACGGGAGCAGTGACTTTTTCAGCGCCTGATTTGATATCTGAAACGAATTTGACTAAGTTGCGCATATCATAGGATTCAGGGAATCCTTTCTTTTTCATTAAGCCACGTTCATTCAATACATTATTAGAGTGCAAAAAGCCGTCTGTTGTTACTAGCTTAACACGGCGATGTTCAGGCCAGCGGCTTAGCAATGCTTGTAATAAGCGTGCAGTGGTACTTTTTCCCACAGCAACGCTGCCAGCAATACCAATAACGTACGGTATTTTTTGTTCATCTGTTCCTAAAAACTGTTCAAGAACAGCTTGCCGTCGTAAATTGGAGCTTATATAAAAATTGAGTAGGCGTGATAATGGAAGATAGATTTCAATCACTTCATCTATTGAAATTTCTTCATTAATGCCTTTTAAAGCGGCGACTTCGTCTTCTGTTAATGTCAATGGCACTGAGTCACGCAATGTTGCCCAATGTTCACGATCAAATTGTAAATATGGGGTCGTTAAAAAAGATTCTTTATTATTCATAAGCCAACATTTGCCTGTCTATGTAGGTTGGACAGGTTGTTGAGAACAGCCGTATCCGACAAAAAATAAATCTCATCATATCGATTGCGTTATCACAGGCGTAGAATTTTTTATGATTTTAGTAAGTTTTTTGATGGGAAATGCAAAAATGTAAAAAAAATGTTCCAGTTCAACAGATGATTTCGGTGGTCATCCTTCGTTTTTAAAAGAAAAAATCAAGGTGACGCAAAAAATTTGTAAGAAATGATCAGCAAATGCATTTTGATATTCCTTCTCTACAAATTTTTTGTTTAATGTTTGTTCTAAAGTTATTGAAAAAAACATCAATATCATCAAAAATGTTTGTTTTATGAGCGAAAGAACAAAAAAAGCAATTTTTTTGTTGCATCGAAAGCCAACACTACCTAGAATGCGCAGCACTTGATGCCGGCATAGCTCAGTTGGTAGAGCAACTGACTTGTAATCAGTAGGTCCCGAGTTCGACTCTTGGTGCCGGCACCATTAAAAATTTGGAAAGGTGGGGTTCCCGAGCGGCCAAAGGGAGCAGACTGTAAATCTGCCGTCACAGACTTCGAAGGTTCGAATCCTTCCCCCACCACCATTAACCAGTTTTCATCTTGAGTGTTCTGCTCGAGTTATACTCTAGACAAAATACTTGAGATACAATGTACAGCTGATTAAAGTCAGGTAGCCGAGTTCACGCGGGCATCGTATAATGGCTATTACCTCAGCCTTCCAAGCTGATGATGCGGGTTCGATTCCCGCTGCCCGCTCCAAGATGTGCTGATATAGCTCAGTTGGTAGAGCACACCCTTGGTAAGGGTGAGGTCGGCAGTTCGAATCTGCCTATCAGCACCACCTTTCCTGTTCTGCCTCCTGATTTTCTTCCTGTAAATATCTAACAAGCAAATTGCTTGGTTGATGTGGTGAAACCACCGATTCCGTGTCTTAGAGGAACAACCTAATGTCTAAAGAAAAGTTTGAACGTTCAAAACCGCACGTTAACGTTGGTACTATTGGCCACGTTGACCACGGTAAAACTACCCTGACTGCTGCAATCACCACTGTTCTGGCGAAAACT
>NZ_LFCV01000083.1 GCF_001037465.1 Xenorhabdus khoisanae | reverse complement strand
AATATCCGCGCCGTTCTGGCTCTTATCCAGTTTCCCCTCCATCGCCGCCTGCAATGCCCGTATTGATTGCAGTGATACCGTCTGACCGTTCGGCAATGTCACCGCCACCGTACCATTCTGTGACATCCATTTGTCCATGTTCTGGAGGAACTGGGTGATGTTGCCGTTAATCGCCACCATATGCCTGACCCCATCGGAAATGGAATCCGGGACAGTGGTCTGAATCTGGTATTTCACGTTATTGAGGGTAACACTGGCGTTATCGGCTAGTACCAGTTCCGTGTCTGAGTTCACCGCTTGAATCATGTGCGGTAAATTACTGTTGCCGGACTGGATTAACATAAGCTGCCCGGGGGCGACCCCGTTGATATTTGATATAAATTTTGTGCCCGTACCGCGGACAATAGCCGAGCCGGACACTATAGAAATAGTGCCTTGTGAATAGAGCATGATTGGTTCCTGAGAGGTTAGAAATGATTATGCTTTAAAGACCAGAATAGTTATCATGAACGAGGCGCCTTCCTGATAATATGTAATTTCACCTTGTACATTTTTTGGTAATGTTCCATAACCCGTGATGATCGATGGGACATATGCTGTTCTGAGGTCACCTGTAGAAATTGCATATGTCCTCGCCCGGCATATTGTATTTCCATTTAGCGATACCCACGCCTGTTTGCTGGAACCTGCTGTAATTTGCAATGCAGGGATGACAATAACACGGTCGAACGGGGACGCAGGTATAGTTAGGCTCCCAGCGTTCATTGTGTAAACTTTCACAATGTCGCCAACGATATTATTAACTGACAATGTTCCTTTGATTTCGCAGTCCTCTTCGATGGTGACATTTCTCAGAGAGCCGGACGTCGCGTTAATCTCTCCCCGCGCCTTGATATTACCAAACTCAGCAAAACCGGATTTATCAATTTTCCACCCTGCCCGGCCTGCGACATAATTTCTGGACTGAATGAAGTTGCCGATTTTGGCGTTAGTAATGCTGCCGTCCTCGATAAACCCGTCACGAATAAACACCTGACCATTTTTGATCACGAACACCGGTTCCATTTTCCCATTGGACGGATTCACCACCGTAAACTGGTTCGCCCTGACGCCGAAATGTGTTTCGACCTTGCCGTTCTTGACCTCCGCCCCAATGACCATTCCCGCGCCATAATATTGCCCCTTGTACTTCACCCCTGCCCCGATATCCTTGATAGCATAACCGTTATCGTTGACATCAAAGACCGCGGTCGCCTTGGTCTGCACCGCCGCCGCATTCTCACCCACTTCGGCCTGAACTTTTTCCATCTTCTCAGCAAAGGCTTCCCTGTCAGTTACCTGTGTGGTTTTGACTTCCAGTATCTCCGCCCACATCTCACCGTCAACTTTCAGTTGGTGCTGGACAATGGAGCCACTCAACGCGGCATTTTCCATCGCCGCTTCCGAGTTATAATCAATCTGGGATTGCAGCCGCTTTCCGGCCTCGGCAGTCAGGAACTGGTTGCCGGTGGCCTCCACTATCCAGCTCGTATCCGTTGAAGACTCGCCCCGGACAAACTCTGTCCACGGGGACTGATTGCCGGATTTATCCACCAGACGGGCACGGAAGTAGAAGGCGACCCCGGCTAACAGTCCCTGTAGGGTATGCGTGCGTTGCGGATAAGGAATATCCGCCAGCAGCATCAACCCTTCACCGTCGTTAGTCGGGCTGTACTGGATCTCGGTTTTCAGCGTGTCGTCAGTCTGTGACGCAAAACCCCAGTCAAGCTGGATACCAAAGATAATCGGGGTTGTTCTGAATGCCAAAGGTGTTGGGGGATTGCCCTCTTTCCCCTTTAGGTGCGTTTCCGGTGCATTCGCCCAGAGACTGGATATCTCAGACGCATTAATCGCCCTGACCCGTGCCTGATAGCGTCCGGCGTAGATGCCGGGGATCTCAAAACTCTGTGTCGAAGTTCGGGGGGCGGGTATCCAGTTTCCGTTATCCCGCCGCCACTCCGCCTCATAAGCGATGGCACTTTCAGCCGCTTCCCATGTCACCCGCAAGGTGTTCACAGCAATGCCCTGATTGACGACCGAATAACTGCCAATCGTCACCTTTTTCGGCGGGGGCTGAACACCGGGCGGAATGACCGAAATGGGGCGTTCATCAATGCGGGTGCCGGTATCAATGTGCGTGTACTTGTCCGGGTTATGCTCGACGGCGGTGATCTCAAACGAGACGCCGTCCTCGCCCTCTTTAATGCCGGTCACCCTGAATAGCTGGACAGCCAAGTCCGCCGCATCAATCGCCCAGACACATTCAGTGGCCGGCATTTCCGAATAGCCTGTGGTGACCGTGACAACCTGACCGTTCACCGCCTGAATGGTTCGCCCTTCTGCTTTGCCAGAAGGCAGGTTCAGGATCAGCCGCTCACCCACTTTCGCAGACGATACCCGGTCCAGCGTGATATTGCGTCCATTCACCGCACTGACGCGCCCACCCAGTACACGACCGGAAAACATTTCATCGGCCACCCCGATGACGTAACCGGGTAAGGGGATTTTGCCATCCAGCCCCACGGTAAACGTGACCATCCGGTCGTACTCGTTGGTGTGCAATATCCACTTCCCCCGCCGTATCGCTTCACTCTGGCGGGTACAGCCGATTGCCGTCACATCCGCCTGTTTTACGTCATAGCGACGGATTAACCGGTTATCAAAAACCGGCTCGACCGCATCCTGATAGCCGTTCTGTGGATCTGACCAGCTCACCATCGCGGTAGAGTAATGGGTTTTCTCGCTGGAACTGGCATAAACAAATTTACCGTCACGAACATTGGCACGGGTATAGAGGTAATCCATATCGCGGGGCATATCCGCCAGTACGTTCATGTTGTTGTTGGCCCAGAACGTCATGCCCCGGAAAATACTGGCAATATCCCGAAGTACTGTCCACGCATCCTCTTGTGACTGGATATAAACATTGCAGGTGTGCCTTGGCTCTGTTCCGCCTTTACCGTCAGGCACGGGTTGGTCACAATATTGGGCGATGCGGTACAAATCCCATTTTGCCAGACTCAGGTTCTCCGCCTTAACCCGGGTGCCGATACTGAACCGGTCATTCATCATCAGGTCATACAGCACCCACGCCGGATTGTCTGTCCATGCCCATTTAAAGGCGCCTTGCCATACACCGGAATACGCGCGGCTGTCCGGGTCGTAATTATCGGGCACACGAATAATGCGCATCTTCGGCTCACAAGAGACCGGAGGAATATCCTTAAATTGTTTAGCATCAAACTGAACGAACAATAAAGCAGTTTCGGGATAACTCAATTTAGCATCGATAATCTCGGTGATAGCCTCAACGACCATCGCATCATTAATACGCCCCGAATTTTGTTTTGGTGTGAGACGACGGATACGTACCTGCCAGCCAGAGTGCGCTTTGGGTAGATCAATGCGATGCGAGCGGGGATATCGGGTGGTTGTCTTGCCGTCCACCGCTGTTTTCAGTACTTCCTGATACGTCCCACCGTCCGTTGATATATCAATCGCATAATCAATAACATACCCTACGGTATCGCCATTCTCTTCCTTCTGTTGCTGTAATGGTCCCCACGCAAGCCGAATACGCACCGCTGACAGTTGAGTATTGGTGACCGATCTGACCCATGTCTCTATCAGCTCAGTACCAACTTTCAATTCATTTTCGACCGCCGGCATCCCCTTGATATACTCTTGATGCGGGGTACCGGGACGAAATTCCCACTTCACGCCCTCAAAGTTGGCCTGACCATCGGGACCGATAATCGGCGTGTTATCCAGAAAGATATTGGTGCCGTCCAGCCCGCCTTCAAACTCACCCTCACCCAATGCCAGTAAGATTTTGGCATACGAGGTGGATTGCAATGAATCCGGTGATTCAACGGGGGTGCGGGGGCTTTCGCTGCCGCCCTTGCTGCCCTGAATAAGATGATGTCCCATATTTCACCCATAAAAAAAGCCGCAAATGCGGCGAGACTAAACGTAATGACGGTTATTGCTGGTCTTCGGCGTAGATGCCCGCTGAGATAATGGCTCCACCGATCCGGCGTTTACCGTAGCCCACCGGAACGGGGTTACCCTGAGCGATGGAGTTCACGGGGCCACCAAAGGCGTAACTGGGTTTATTATCCGGATCTTCCCGCCGCGCCAGTCCCCCCGGCATCGGTGATAACATCTGCACCACGCCGCCCAGCATCATAGACACACCGGACATCACCATCGGTACGCCATAGGGTGTCATCCACATAAACGCCCCGGCGACGACCATCACCGCACCCAAGATAGTCTGAAACACACCCGCTTTCTTACTACCGATAATCATCGGGGCAATACGGATATCGTCTTCCCCGGAAAATTCCAGTTCATCCTGACTGATATTGCGCTTGCCGCTGAACACCGCAAAGGTTAAGCCCCGCTCTTTCGCGGTCAGCAGAAACTTTTCGAATCCGTCAATCAGGACAGACAGTGCCCTGACAGCCTCCTGAGGGGACGATACCGCTAACCGGTGCTCTCGCCCGAACAGGGCACCGAGTATCCCGTATAACCGTATTATTCGTAGTGTGTTCATGGTTTACTCCAATAAAAAACCCGCCGAAGCGGGTTATAAGTTAGGTTTATCGTTATTGCTCTCGCCATCCATACTTAAATCTTAAACACTTAAGCATTTCATCTTTGATAATGAATGGATTTCCAGCAGCCCCCCAGTTTGAGGCTTGTTGAGTCGCTATATTCATGCACTCATATTTATCTTTCTCAAGCTCGGATGGTGACTTATAGTCATGAATCAGCATTGTTTTTGCGCATCCAGACAGAAGAGATGAAAACAGTGCTAATAATGCTATTTTTTTCATCATGATGTCCCTCTTTGTAGGTGCATCAATCATAGCAGATCAGTAGTTATTGCGAAGAGTAATGATAGTTCTGTCCTGCCAGTACCCACTGTAGGGTACGCGCTGACTGAGTTGTCCGTACACATGGTGCAACATTAATCCGTCACCGATATACACCCCGGCATGATTAGGTTCTTTGGCTTGCACCTGCATAATAATTACATCCCCCACCTGTAATTCCCCGTTGCACGCTGTGAAGCCCGCCGCCGCATAGTTCTTCATATACAGGTTTTCGCCCCGCTCCCACCAGCTATCTGAGCGCTCAAAATTGGGGATTTCAATATCACGCTCCAGCCGATACCAGTCGCGCACAATGGCGTAACAATCCCAAATCCCATGCACGAACGGGCGACCGATGAGCGGTTTTATCCCCTCAGTCGGCATCAGCGTACGAATATCCCCTTCGGGCCAAGAGACGATCACCCACGGGATTTGTGACAGGTCACACTGGGCAATGTCTAATTGGCTAGGCTGTGTTGTGGCATCGGGGTGACTGTGAACGATGGCAATAATCGTCCCTGTGTCCTCAGCATTGGCGTAATCTTCGGGGTGAATGCTGAATTGCTCGGTGGGTGAAGGCGCGGTATTGCGACAGGGGATATATTGCTGTTTGCGGCTATGTTGAACCACCAGCCCACAGCATTCATTGGGGTATTCTGCTTTGGCGTGATCCATAGCCGCATTAATAATATGTTTGCGCAAAGTTTCCATATCATCGCCTCAGTAACGCAGAACCGGGGAAGCCGCCAAATGGAAGCGGACTCCCTTTTCCAAAACGCGGTTCGCACCCTGTTGATAACAACCCAGAACAAACATCCTTTGACGGGTCGTCGGTCGGATTGCCATCCTCATCAAAATATTGAGTCCCTGTGTAGCCACATGGCGATTTACGATATAACCCACGCATACACCACGTGCAAAGGCTGTGTATCTGTCTGGTAGGAATTTGAATCCCCTGCAAGTCAGCAGGTGAAGACAGCGCAAACTGAACGCTTTCATTGTCCTCATGGGTTTTGCTATCGATATAGTAGACGTCGATCTTCTCCTGTGTGGGGTCAGCTTCTGAATTACCCTCCGGGAAGTTACGCGCATCCAGATAATGCGCAAACGTCATACGAATAGTGACACGCGCTTGAGCCATATTCTGATAAGCCAGACACATTGCGCTAATGGTGCCATCCAAATTGGCCACCTTAAGGAAAGGAGAGGCTGCACTGCCATCACTTAGGGTTTCCAGCCCCTTAATTTCTACAGGCCACGGCTTATACTCCACGCCCTGCCACCAGATAGATTTAATGGGTAAGTTATCTGAATTTGTTAGTTCTTTTTCTGTGTAAGGAATAGGGTGATTATGGAAATACAGCTCTGGCCCACCAAAAACCGAACCATCAACAGAAAACAAAAGTATTTTATTCCCCGACTCAAGGCGCTGGAAATCTGTATTAATTGACATGGGAAAGTTTCCTAAGGCTGATAGGTAGTTTCAAATACTGCGGAAAGTTGGTACATCTGTTCTGATCTGCTATTCATGCCCATTGCCGTGAGCTTATGTCCTTGGCAAACATACAACCCCATATCTAAAAGCGGGTTTTTCCACTTAAATGCGCGATACCCTGCATGACGCGCAAGAAATTGTCGAATTTCATCAATATATTGTTTGTTGCCAGCGAAACTGACCGTCCAGCTCTGGTGTTCACTGTTAATGCCACTCCCACTCCGCTGGGTATATCCGTCACCAAATTGAACCGCACGAACCCGCTGTGTAATATCCGCAACTGGGTTTACACGCGGAACATAAGTAAACTCTTCGAATTTCATTACCGACCTCCTTTGATTGCACGACTAAGCACACCGCCCTGACTTAAATCTCTACCAATTAATTCTCGATAACGTTGCTCAACAAAACGCCCGATTTCACTTCCAAACTGCTCCCATCCGGGGGAAGTAGTTTGCGTTGTCTGTTCATTAGTGACCGTGATATAAACCTGAGGTGCAGCGCTTGAATTTGGCAAGTTAGAACCAATTAGCCTGACCCCTAAATTACCATCGCGTGTTCTGCCAAGCGGCATAATAGCTTCCGGCCCGGCTTCACCCATCAGTCCCGCGCCCTTGGCAAACGCAAACATCGTCGGGCTGCTGACGATTTGCCCGCTGTATTCACTGAGGCTCGGGGAATTAAAAACACCACCTTTGGCAAGCATGGTGATTTTGGGGGGCATGGGGACAGCCTGACCGTTAGCGAATCCTGTTCCGCCCATTGCACCTCCTGCACCACCTACAACACCCCCAGCAACACCCATGATTGATTTAAGTATTGTGTTGGTTACAATAGCCTGCGCAGCCATATCTATCAGATTTTGAATAATGCTCTGAGTTAGAGAGGAAAAAATACCGATCATTCCATCCTTAAAGGTTTGCGTCCCTGTTAGCATCCCCGTCAATACGTTAGATACCCTCTCTTGTGTAACTACAAACATATTTAACGTCATTTTCTGTAATCGCCCCTGACTGGCGTACAGTTGCATTGCGGCTTCGTAGCGGCGTTGATGGGTTTCATTATCAGCGGCTATTAACAGTTCATTTTTACGTTGTTCGGTAATAAATTCTTCCGTCGCATAGGTCTGGATCAGCGCCTTGCGTTTCTCCAGTTGGTTTTGCAGGCCTTGCAGAGGATCAATATTGCCCGCCAGTTCCGCCGTGGGTGATACCGCATAACGCTGATTGGCTTCCGCAACGCTGTTCAGGTATTTAGCTGCAATATCCTGTTTACGGTGCGCAACTTCTTCGGCGCTTTGAATGGCTTTGTCTGCAATCTGGCGCTGTAACTGCTCTTCGGCTTCCTTGCGATTATGAAGGGCCTGCCGATAGGGGTCAGCAGCGACAGCATCATGGAGATCTTTAGTGCGCTGTTTTGCCAGAATACTAGCTTTACTCAGCCCGACAAGCTCTTCACGTTGTTTCCCGGTATATTTTGCGCTGATTTCCATTGAGGCAGCAAAGAGTGAAGCGGCGACTTCACCGTCTTTCATGCGCACCTGCTCTATCTGGATTTCCCGGTTCAGGTCAGCCACTTTATTGCGGTAGTTTTCCTGTGCACTGGCGGCTTCCCGGGCGGCTTTTGCAGCTTCACTGGCGGCTTTTGACGCCGCCGCCTGCGCTTCCTTGGCTTTTTCGCCATTCTGATAGCTGGCTATCGTATTATTAATGTATTTTTGGTAATTATCCCGGTGCTCTGGTTTATTTAAATCCTGATCTTCGGCGGCAAATTCCGCCTGCCTTCTGATTCTGGCCTCACCTTGCAGGGTCGATAATTCACGGTCACGCTCAGATCGCTTAAGAAAAGCCTGTTGCTTATCGTCCAGCGGGGCGGGCGGCAGCGCAAAGGGAACCGGGGTGAATGTCGTCCGCTCTTTCAGCAGGCGGTTCCCCGCCGCCAGTACCCGGTTGAAATCCGAGCCGGCCAGTGTCAGCATCGGCAAGATATCGTTCGTTCTGAGCATT
>NZ_LFCV01000082.1 GCF_001037465.1 Xenorhabdus khoisanae | reverse complement strand
ATTACAACCACTATTACACTATAAAGAGTGATGTCCATGAGTAATAATAAAATCAAAATAATCATTTCTACATAAAAAATATATTCTGGTATTTTTGTAAAAAAAATAACTATTAAACAATAACTATCTTTCATGAGGATGAGTGTTGAAAGATTGCAAGATTATTTGTAAGGACATCATGAGAGAGTATGCTACGTTCTAACGTGAAAGTTAAGGCCAGGCAAACCATCACCCCCATTCATTTTGTACTATCAACTATGACTAACTTGTAAGCGGAATACACTCATATAATTAATTATGAGAAAATTTGAGGATCATTTGAGTCCAGATTTACATCACCTCCACCCTGCTCAGGAGAATGTGTTTTACGAACAAATTCTTTATGAGAATAGCTCAATACATACTCTGGGTTGGTATACATTAATAGAGGAAAATGTTGATATTAGCCTCTTGCAAAAAGCATGGGAATTGCTACATCAGCATATTGATACTTTACGTTTATGTATATTAATCAATTCCGACAATGAAGCAGTCCAATACATTCAGGAACAAAACATTCCGACGTTAATCAACGAATACGATGTTTCAAGACTGCCTGATCCTGAAAATAGCGCGCTTCTGTGGATGAAGCAACAAACCAATACCTCTATAGATTACTTAAATGAAATACCCTATCAGATAACATTGATCCGGCTGACCAATGAAAAGAATTACTTTTTCACTATATTCCACCATATTTTCATTGACGGCGTTGGATTATATCGATTTCACGAATATATTTATAAATTGTATACATGCCTTAAGAATGGAACATCCACAACGTGGTTATCTGAAATTCCGCAATATCTCACGGCAGTGAAAAAAGCAAGAGAATATTTAAATAAATCTAATTATGAATATGACAAAAAATATTGGATGGATTTTTTAAAGAAAAATGAAATACACCAATTAACGCCTTATTATCAAAAAACAGGCACTGATCATCAAACACGAACATTCCCTCTCTCAGTTAAAAATGACTTACACTCTTTTTGTCATAAGAATAACACAAGCATACCTGCCGTTTTTTATAGCCTTATCTCTATTGTCATGGCTAAGTTGACAGGGCAACAAGAGCTGGTTTTCAATACAACAACACACGGAAGAACAACAAGATCTGAAAAATATGTTGTCGGAATGCAGGCAAATATGTATCCGATACATTGCCATATTTCACAAGAACTCCTTATCGTTGAACAAATTAAACAGGTCGAATCAGTATTTAAAAGCTGTTATCACCACGGGAAATTCCCTAGTTCACATTTCACCCGTCTTGCGAAGCAGCATGGGTTTTCTTTACCCAATATCTCTATTTTATATGACCGTTTTTCAGCATCTGCTACTGAAATTAACCAAACTCAGCATTTTCATGTAGATACTGAATTTAATACTGATCCCATCGTATTTCGACTGAAAGATCATGGCTATGATCAGGAATTAAAAATAACCATCCAATACTTACAAGCTTATTTTAGTGATTCAGATATTAATAATATCCTTGAACGGTTAAATAACTTGCTAACAACTATTCTTGATAACCCTGCTGTTTTAGTCAGTGAGTTACCTATCTTGTTAGAGCAGGAACGCCACACCCTATTACACAGCTGGAATCAAACAGAGACTCCTTATTCACAGGATAAAACTCTGCCACAGTTGTTTGAAGCGCAAGCGGCAGCAAATCCGGATAATATCGCGCTGGTGTTTGAAGGCGAAACCCTGACCTATCGCCAGCTTAATCAACGAGCAAACCAACTGGCGCTGGTGATCCGTGAACGTTACCAACAACAGCATAGTAAACCTATGCCAATGGATACCTTGATCGCGCTCTATCTGGATCGCAGCCCGGAAATGATCATCAGTATGTTGGCAGTACTCAAAGCGGGTGGGGCTTATGTACCGGTATCTCCGGATTACCCTCCGGAGAGAGTTCAGTTCATTCTGGATGATACTCAATCACCCTGTGTTGTAACTCAGCAAAAATTTCTGCCGACATTGCAGACTTATACACAAGCACACGTGACTCCACTAGCCCTGATTGCCGCAGATGATTTGAGCACGACTGAAAACTATTCAACAGAAAATCTGGCGTTAGCCGGTCAAGCAACAAATTTAGCTTATGTTATCTATACCTCGGGCACGACCGGGAAACCCAAAGGCGTCTTGCAGACCCACCATAACGTCAACCGCTTATTCACCAGCAGCCAAAAAGATTACCAGTTCGATCAGCACGATGTCTGGGTGCTTTTCCATGCTTATACGTTTGATTTCAGTGTATGGGAATTATGGGGTGCCCTACTCTATGGCGGCCGTTTAATTATCCCGACAGTCGAATGCACCAAAGATTTCCGCCAATTCAGCTGCCTCTGCGACGAGCAGAATGTGACGGTATTGAATCAAACGCCGGGGGCGTTTTATGCTTTTATCGACGAAGCAGTAAACAACGGGGCGGAATTTCCTCACCTTCGCTATGTGATCTTTGGCGGCGATAAATTAAATCCGGTTCAGTTAAAACCCTGGTGGGATCGTTATGGCGATCAAAAACCGGCGCTCATCAATATGTATGGGATCACCGAAACCACCGTACATGTGACCTACAAAAAGTTAACGCAAGGCGATACCACCGCAATATCCCGCATTGGACGACCACTGAGTGACATGTGTGCCTATGTGCTGGATCCTGCCGGACAACTGGTTCCGATTGGAGCCCCCGGTGAACTTTATATTGGTGGCGCAGGGCTGGCACGGGGTTATTTAAACCGGCCGGAATTAACCGCCGAACGTTTTATCGAAAACCCGTTTGCCACAGATAAGAACAAAGAACAAGGCTACACGCGTTTGTATAAAACCGGGGATTTAGCCCGCTGGCTACCCGATGGCGAACTGGAATATCTGGGACGCAATGATTTTCAGGTCAAAATTCGTGGTTACCGCATAGAGCTGGGCGAAATTGAAAGTGCGCTGGCGGCGCATCCGCAGGTTAAACAGGCCGTTGTCATCGATCGTGAATATCAGGGCAATACCGCACTGGTCGCCTATCTGGTCATTGAGGGTGAGCTTTCCGACGAAGGATTAATCAGCCATTTATCTTCTCGCCTGCCGGACTATATGTTGCCTGCCAGCTTTACCCGGATTGAAGCCATTCCGCTGACGTTGAACGGTAAAGTAGATCGTCAGGCCTTACCAGAACCGAATTGGGGAAATAAAGATAATTATGTTGCGCCCCGCAATGCACTAGAAACCCAACTTTGCGCCATTTGGCAGGATGTGCTAGAGCTGGAACGGGTGGGGATTGAAGATAACTTCTTCCGTATCGGCGGCAATTCCCTGACTGCCATTAAGCTGATTGCCGCTATTCGCCGCACCCTATCTACCGATATTTCACTGGCACAACTGTTTGAACTGAAAACCATTGCCGGTTTGACCACACAGATGGAAAAACTGACCCGTACAATTATCCCGCATCTGGTGCTGGACCGATATCCTTTATCGTTTGCACAGGAGAGGATGCTATTTATCGAGCAGTTTGAGCAGGGCTCAGATGTTTACCATATTCCGTATCTGGTTCAGTTGGATAACGCTGCTGTTCTGCCTTTATTGGAAACCGCCATTAACCGACTGGCTAAACGCCATGCTGTGCTAAGAACCGTGTACCGCAGTGATAATCAAGACCAGAGATATCAGCAGGTACTGGACAAACATTTGGTTATCTTGTCTCAATCCTATGACGACAGGGATACGCTGCTAGCCAGCATGCGCACCGAGATAGCCACTCCCTTTGATTTAACCACCGAACCGAGCCTGCGTCTGAGGCATTATCAGATGACAGACAGCCATTACTTACTATTGTTATGGCACCATATCGCCATGGATGGCTGGTCCATCGATATCTTTATGGCAGAACTGGCGGAGATTTACCACGCGCTTAAAGCGGGTCGTGACAGCCCACTGCCAGAATTAGAGATTACCTACGGGGATTACGCCGTCTGGCAACGGGAGTATTTGCAAGGTAACGTCCGCGAACAACAACTGGCTTACTGGCAACAAGCGCTGGCTGGCTATGAACCTCTGGCTCTGCCCACCGATTACCCCAGACCGGCACAGGTCAATTATCAGGGGCGGGATGTCAACTTTGAGCTGGGTACCCGACTGTCTGAACAGCTACGAACATTGGCAAAAACGCAGGAAACCACCCTTTATACCGTGCTGCTCAGTGCTTTTTACGTTACGCTGGCAAAATTCACCGGGCAGGATGATATCGTTATCGGCACCCCGACCGATAACCGCCACCATGCGCAAACGCTGCCCCTGTTAGGCATGTTCGTTAATTTACTGGCCTTAAGGGCACAGCTACAACATACCGACAGCGTAACTGCGCTGATTAAGAAAACCCATCAACAGGTTACCGGTGCCAAAGCCCATCAGGACATGCCATTTGAACAGCTCCTTGATGCGCTGAACATTGAACGGGATACCGCCCGTCATCCGATATTTCAAGTGATGTTCAGTGTGCAGGCTTTCGGTGAAAATAACGATGGTGAAAATCCGTCAGATTACCGTCTGCCCTTTAATCCGGACACACTGGATGAAACGTTATACAGCCCGGCCAAGTTTGACCTGAGCCTGTTTTTGTCCGACGGAAAAACGGAAATTACCGGCTGCCTGAACTACGCCCTCAGTCTGTTTAACGAAACCAGCATCACACGTATCGCGGATATTTACCAACGGGTATTGAGCGCGTTTGTCGCAGATAAGCAACAGACGTTATCCGGCATTGATATTTTATCGGCGCAGGAACGTCATACCTTATTGCACCGCTGGAATCAGACTGATGCCCCTTATCCGCAGGATAAAACCCTGCAACAGTTGTTTGAAACGCAAGCGGCACGAACACCGGATAATATCGCGTTGGTGTTTGAAGGAGAAACCCTGACTTACCGCCAGCTTAACGAACGGGCAAACCAACTGGCGTTTATGATCCGCGAATGTTATCAACAACAGCATCATGTGCCTATGCCTGCGGATACACCGATAGCACTCTATCTTGACCGCAGTCTGGAAATGATTATCAGTATACTAGCGGTATTGAAAGCCGGAGGCGCTTATGTGCCAATTTCACCGGAATATCCCAAAGAGCGGGTTCAGTTTATTCTGACAGACACCGCAACGCCTTGTGTCCTGACTCAACAGTGCTACTTAATCTCACTCCAGCAACTGACTGAGTCAGCACTCCTTATCGCAGCAGATAACCAGGCAGACATGGCCAGTCAGCCAGTGGAGAATCCCGAATCCATCAATAAGCCGATGGATTTAGCCTATATCATCTATACCTCTGGCACCACCGGTCAGCCTAAAGGGGTCATGATTGAACATGCTGGAGTGAATAACCTAAGCCAGTTTATTGCCCGCACGCATTTGCTGAAGCCCAACACTCCAACACTGTTTTTCGCCAATTATGTTTTTGATGCCTCAGTGTTTGAAATCTTCCCGGCGCTGATAACCGGCGCCTCCCTGTTTATTGTGCCAACAGCAATGACACATAATAGTGAACAACTGCTGACCTTTATCAATACCCATGAAATCACCAAAGCATTTATTCCTACCGCCTTGATGAATGTGTTCTCGGCTGAATTACTTCAAACCTCCCTGCAAATTATCCATACCGGTGGAGAAACGTTAAATGCGTTAACAATGTGTGACGGCATCACCGTGTTTAATCAGTACGGTCCGACAGAAATTACAGTGTGTGCTACACAGCACCAAGTGCAGAACGGCGATAAATCTATCGGTAAAGGTATTGATAATACTCGGTTATATGTCCTCGACCGTGACCGTCACCCAGTCCCTATCGGTGCGCTGGGTGAGTTGTATATCGGTGGTGCTGGCATGGCACGGGGTTATTTGAACCAACCTGAACTAACCGCCGAGCGTTTTGTGGCAAACCCCTTTGCAACCCCAGAAGACATCGCTAAAGGTTATACCCGCCTGTATAAAACCGGCGATTTAGTGCGCTGGTTACCCAACGGTGAACTGGAATATCTGGGACGCAATGATTTTCAGGTTAAAATTCGCGGTTATCGTATTGAACTGAGTGAAATTGAAAGTGCACTGGCTACTCATCCACAGGTCAAACAGGCTGTCGTCATCGATCGTAAATATAACGGGCAGAAAGTACTGGCAGCCTATCTGGTTACTGGGGGCACGTTATCTGATGAAATGCTGCTTGCACACTTATCTGACCGCCTGCCGGACTATATGCTGCCTGCCAGTTTTACTTTTATGGAGTCGATACCCCTAACCCTAAACGGCAAAATGGATCGCAGATCCTTACCGGAACCGGTTTTCGGTGACAAAGAAAATTATATTGCGCCCCGTAATGCCTTGGAAACCCAGCTTTGCGCTATTTGGCAGGCGGTTTTAGGGCTGGAACAGGTAAGCATCAACGATAATTTCTTCCGCATTGGTGGAGACTCCATTATCAGCATCCAGTTGGCATCCAAACTGCGTCAGGCCGGTTTTTCACTTCAGGTGAAAACGATTTTTGAGGCCCCGACGGTGGCACAATTAGCGCCATTACTGATGCAAACAGCGTCCACGACCGAAATCGTTGCCGAACAAGGGGTATTAAACGGGGAGTTTGCTTTACTGCCGGTGCAACAAGCCTTTTTTAGTTGGCAGGTAGTTCATCCACATCACTGGAATCAGGCCCTTATGGTTCAGATCCCCGGCAATATTCAATTTGACCAACTTGAACGGGCGCTGAACAGATTAACTGAACGGCACGATATATTACGCGCTCGCTTTGTTGCAACGGAACAGGGATATCGGCAGTGTTATTCTGCGGATATTCTGTCTTCACAATCGCGGTTAAAACACCGTGATATCCGTCAGTGCAATCAGGAAGCACTCCACCAACAACTTACCCAATGGCAAAGTGGGTTCGATTACCACAACGGGCCACTCTGGCAGGCCGCTCATCTGACCGGTTACCCCGATGGCAGTGCCCGGTTATTCTTTGCCTTCCATCATCTGATTATTGATGCCGTGTCCTGGCGGATTATTGCGGAGGATATGCGTTTGCTATTGCAGGGTAAGGCCTTACCTGCGAAAACCAGCAGTTATCGCCAATGGGTTACCGCTGTTCATCAGTATGCCCAACAACACCAAAATGAAGTGACCTACTGGCAACAGGTGCTGGCCGGTAATGACAGCAAGCCTGTGCTGGCCGGTAATGACAGCAAGCCTGTGCTGGACAGCCTCACACACCATCAGCTGGGAATTTCGGCGGAAATGACCGATATCCTGCTGCATGAAGCTAACGCAGGTTATCACACGGAAATTAATGACTTATTGCTGAGTGCGCTGAGCGTGGCCTTACAGGCGACATTCGACCAATCTGTCAACCGTATTATTCTGGAAGGGCATGGACGGGAATCTATTGATAACACAATCGATGTCTCAGAAACCGTCGGCTGGTTCACGACGCTTTATCCGGTGCGTCTGGAAAATCAGGCGGATATGGTCAATACCCTTATTCATACCAAAGAGATGCTGCGCGCCGTGCCGAACAAAGGGATTGGTTACGGTGCATTACAGCAAGCGGGTTATCTGACCGGTGACTTGCCGGCGATCAGTTTCAACTATCTGGGGCAGTTAGGCAGTGCCAGTCATCAGGATTGGTCAATCACTGACGATGACAGCGGAACGATGATAGCCAGCGAAAACGACAGTCATTTGCTGCTGGGCATTAACGGTGCCGTTCAGGGCGGAAAATTACTGTTTTATGTCGATTCCCGCCTGCCACAAGCTAAGACCGCCCTGTTTATCCGGGCATTTGAGCAGGCACTCAATGACGTCATCATTACAGCGCAAAAACAATCACAAACGGGAGAAATAATGACTCCCAGTGATTACGGTATCAATGATGTTTCGCTGGAGCAATTCAACCAGATAACACACTATTTTGAACATACCAATAATGTCAGTTCACTCCGCAATTCTGAAAATAAAACTACTTTGGATTTATAGAAATGTTGACGCTATTTAAAGAACTTAACAAAAATCAGGCAACAGTATGGGTTTATGAGAATAAGTTGAAACTGACATTCACAGGGGAGACTCTCCCTGATCAACTTATTGATAAAGTTAAACAGAAAAGAGAAAACATTCTCGATTTTTTAAATGAAAAAAGTATTTTCTCGGAAGAAGACTTTAGGCGTTTTATTTTCAGTGAAAATCCTGCTGGTGTGGATGATCCTTCTACTTCATCCAAAAACAAAAAAATTGAGGCTATTTTTCCTGCCACCAGCTTGCAACAGGGGTTTGTCTATCATTATCTGGCTCAGCCACAGGATGATGCTTATCGCGTACAACTGCTATTGGATTACCATGCCTCTATTAATGTTGACGCTTATCAACAAGCCTGGACACTGGCTTCACGTCGTTTCCCGATCCTCAGAACCGCCTTTAACTGGGAAGGTAAAATATTACAAATCGTCACAGCCGGTGCCAGTATTGATTCGGCAAACTTCAGGCACGAAGATATTACCCAGTTATCAGAAGAAGAAAGAAACAGGGCGATTGATACGTTTCAACAACATGACCGCACTCTGCCATTTAACTTACGTCAGCCCGGATTAGCACGCTTTACCCTGATTAAACAACATCAGCAGCTGGTTACCGTGCTTATCACAATGCATCACAGCATTATTGATGGCTGGAGCTACCCGGTTTTATTGCAAACCGTCCATGACTATTACAACGCACTCGCGCAGGGACGCACGCCTGAAATCGTTGTGGATAACGCTTATCTGGCGACCCAGCAATATTACCGGGATCATCAGACCGATACTGACGTTTATTGGTCTGAACGCAAAGCGCACTGGCAGGGTGCGAATGACTTATCGGCGCTGTTAAGCCATCGGATTAACTTAACCCAGATAAAAACGGTTGAAAAACCGGCAGAACAGCAACTCATTATGCAGGACAACGCTTATGAGCAGCTTAAAAACACCTGCCGGACACAAGGGGTGACGCTGAATGTGGCACTGCAATTTGCCTGGCATAAACTTTTGCACATTTACACCGGTGATGAACAGACGATTGTCGGTACTACCGTCTCTGGCCGTGATATTCCCATAACGGGCATTGAGTCCAGTGTCGGTTTATATATCAACACCCTGCCGCTGATGGTGCAATGGAGGCAAACAGACAGCGTAGCCACTGTTTTACAAAACATCCAAAAAGATATTGCCGACCT
Source organism: Xenorhabdus khoisanae (assembly GCF_001037465.1). GTDB lineage: Bacteria > Pseudomonadota > Gammaproteobacteria > Enterobacterales > Enterobacteriaceae > Xenorhabdus > Xenorhabdus khoisanae. The sequence continues at coordinate 9,276 of NZ_LFCV01000082.1, read as the reverse complement.
CAACAGTCACAGTGCCGTTTCTCTCGCCAGTCTGCAATCTGATGGAGAACGATTATTCCAGAGTCTGCTGGTGTTTGAAAACTATCCAGCTCCGGTGGCAGGCGAGAACCAGACCGGCATCGAGCAATCACAGGTATTCCGCCGCGCAGTGGAAAAAGTGGATTATCCGTTGTCACTGATGGCATATGAACAAGATAACCGTTTAATCATCAAATTAAGTTATGGGAAAGACTGGCTGGAAGACGAACAGGCACAGCGTTTGCTGGGTCAGCTTGAACATATTCTGCATGCGGTGACATGTCACTCGGATCAATCTCATACCACTATCACCTGTCTCAGTGAAGCAGAGCGCCATACCCTGTTGCACAGCTGGAACCAGACTGCTGCCCCTTATCCACAGGATAAAACCCTGCCACAGTTGTTTGAACTACAGGCGTCTCAACGCCCGGATGCGACGGCGGTCATTTTTGAAAACCAAAGCATCAGCTATGGTGAACTCAATCGGCGCGCTAATCAGCTGGCTCATCATCTGATTGCACTGGGCGTCAGGCCGGATGATCGGGTGGCGATATGCCTTGAACGCAGTCTGGATATGGTGACAGGGATACTGGCTATTCTTAAGGCTGGCGGGGCGTATCTGCCACTTGATCCGGCTTATCCCGCGGAACGATTGCGTTATATGCTGGAAGATGCGGCACCGGTGGCGTTACTGACGCAAACCACACAGGCTGATAAATTGACGACGTCAGTCCCCACGGTGTGGCTTGATAACCCAGCACTGGGCTTTGACACTCAGCCGGACACCAATCCGGATACACAGGCACTGGGGCTGACTGCGCGCCATTTGGCTTACGTGATTTACACCTCCGGCTCCACCGGACAACCCAAAGGCGTGATGGTTGAACACCGTAATGTCCTGCGCCTGATCATCAACAATGGCTTTGCGGATATCGGCCCGGCTGACTGCATTGCCCATTGTGCCAATCCCGCATTCGATGCCGCCACCTGGGAAATCTGGGCGGGGTTAATTCATGGTGCCCGTGTTCTGTTAATTCCGGAAAAAACGCTGTTACACCCCGATCTGTTTAGCCAGTGCCTGTCATCAGAAAATGTCAGCGCTCTGTTCCTGACCACGGCGTTATTTAATCAATATGCAGATTTAATCGCGCCCACATTATCAGGATTACGTTATGTCTTGTTCGGCGGTGAACTGAGTGATAACCGGGCCGCCATTCGTCTCCGAGCCGCGTATGCCCCTACACACTTGCTACATGTTTATGGGCCAACAGAAACCACCACGTTCGCAACCGCTTACGATATCCCCGTGACTGACAGTGAAGAAGGAAAACTCCCTATCGGGCGGCCAATTAGTAATACTCAGATCTATATTCTGGACAAACAAGGCCAGCCTGTCCCCCAGGGAGCGGCGGGGGAAATTTATATTGGCGGTGACGGCGTGGCGCGGGGTTATCTTAATCAGCCTGATTTAACAGCCGAACGTTTCCTGACCAACCCGTTCTCCTCCGAGCCAGGCGCCAGAATGTACAAAACCGGCGATTTAGCCCGCTGGTTGCCGGATGGCAATATTGAATGTCTTGGACGCAATGATTTTCAGGTTAAAATCCGCGGTTTCCGTATTGAACTGGGGGAAATTGAAACTGCCCTGACAGCACATCCTCAGGTCAAACAGGCTGTCGTCATTGATCGTGAGCATCACGGGAAGAAAGTACTGGTAGCCTATCTGGTCACCGAGGGCGCTGTATCCGATGACATGCTGCTTACCCATTTATCTGAGCACCTGCCGGACTATATGCTACCCGATAGTTTTACTTTTATGGAAGCAATTCCACTGACACTGAATGGCAAAGTGGATCGCCGGGCTTTACCAGAACCGGTTTTTGGTAACAGAGAAAATTATGTTGCGCCCCGCAATACACTGGAAACCCAGCTTTGCGCCATCTGGCAGGATGTATTAGCGCTGGAGCGGGTGGGGATTGAAGATAATTTCTTCCGTATCGGCGGCAATTCCCTGACTGCCATTAAGCTGATCGCCGCCATTCGTCGTACCTTATCTACGGATATTTCACTGGCACAACTGTTTGAACTGAAGACCATCGCTGGGTTAGCCACTCAGATGGATGAACAAATTCGTACGGTTATCCCTCACTTAACCCAATCACGCTATCCTTTATCGTTTGCGCAGGAGCGAATGCTGTTTATCGAGCAGTATGAGCAGGGGTCCAATGTTTACCATATCCCGTATCTGGTTCAGTTGGATCAGGATGCTTCGTTGCCTTTACTGGACACCGCCATTAACCGGCTGGCTGAACGCCATGCGGTGCTGAGAACCGTGTATCGCAGTGATGAACACGACCAGAGCTATCAGCAGGTATTGGATGAGAATTTGGTGATTCAGTCTCAATCCTGTGACGACCGGGATAGGCTGCTCGCAAGCGTACGTACCGAGATAGCCACCCCCTTTGATTTAACCGCTGAGCCAAGCCTGCGCCTGCGGCATTATCAGGTCGCGAACAGCCATTACTTATTACTGTTATGGCACCATATCGCCATGGATGGCTGGTCCGTCGACATCTTTATGGCAGAACTGGCGGAGAGCTACCACGCGCTTCAGGCAGGCCGTGACAGCCCGCTTCCTGAGTTAGAGATTACCTACGGGGATTACGCCGTCTGGCAACGGGATTATTTGCAGGGGGACGTCCGCGAACAACAGCTAGCTTACTGGCAACAAGCGCTGGCGGGCTATGAATCGCTGGCGCTGCCCGCCGATCACCCCAGACCGGCACAGGTCAATTATCAGGGACGGGATGTCAACTTTGAGCTGGATATCCAACTGTCTGACCAGCTACGGATACTGGCAAAAACACAGGAAACCACCCTGTATACCGTGCTGCTCAGTGCTTTTTATGTCACGCTGGCGAAATTATCCGGGCAGGCCGATATCGTTATCGGTACCCCGACCGATAACCGCCATCATACACAAACGCAGCCCCTGTTAGGGATGTTCGTTAACTCACTGGCCTTAAGGGCACAGCTGCAACACACTGACAGCGTTACCGCGCTGATTAAGCAAACCCATCAACTTGTTACCGGCGCCAAAGCCCATCAGGATATGCCGTTTGAACAGCTGCTGGATGCGCTGAACATTGAACGGGATACCGCCCGTCATCCGATATTTCAGGTGATGTTCAGCGTACAGACTTTCGGTGAAAATTCATCAGCCGGCAATCTGCCATTCAGCCCGGTCACACTGGATGAAACGTTATACAGCCCGGCCAAGTTTGACCTGAGCCTGTTTTTGTCCGATGGCAAAACAGCCATCACCGGTTGCCTGAACTACGCCCTGAGCCTGTTTCACGAAACCCGCATCACACGTATCACGGATATTTACCAACGGGTGTTGAGCGCGTTTGTGGCAGACCAACAACAGCCGTTGTCCGGCATTGATATTTTATCTGCGCAGGAACGCCGCACCTTATTACACAGCTGGAACCAGACTGCTGCCCCTTATCCACAGGATAAAACCCTGCCACAGCTGTTTGAAGCGCGGGCGGCTCAACGCCCGGATGCGATCGCGGTCATTTTTGAAAACCAACGCATCCGCTATGGTGAACTCAACCGGCGCGCCAACCAGCTGGCGCATCATCTGATTGCACTGGGCGTCAGGCCGGATGATCGGGTGGCGATATGCCTTGAACGCAGTCTGGATATGGTGGTAGGGATACTGGCTATTCTTAAGGCTGGCGGGGCGTATCTGCCCCTTGACCCGGCTTATCCTGCGGAACGATTGCACTATATGCTGGAAGATGCGGCACCGGTGGCGTTACTGACGCAAACCACACAAGCGGATAAACTGACAACGTCAGTGCCCACGGTGTGGCTTGATAATTCAGCACTGGGCTTTGACACTCAGCCGGACACCAATCCGGATACACAGGCACTGGGGCTGACTGCGCGCCATTTGGCTTACGTGATTTACACCTCCGGCTCCACCGGACAACCCAAAGGCGTGATGGTTGAACACCGTAATGTCCTGCGCCTGATCATCAACAATGGCTTTGCGGATATCGGCCCGGCTGACTGCGTTGCCCATTGTGCCAATCCCGCATTCGATGCCGCCACCTGGGAAATCTGGTCGGCCCTGCTTAATGGCGGTTGTCTGCATATTGTCCCTCAGGCGGTATTACTCGAACCCACCGGTTTCCGTGAGGCTCTGTTCAAAGGAAAAGTGACCGCATTATGGTTAACCGTCGGTTTGTTTAATGAATATCTTGATACGTTGCAACCCGTGTTCGGGCAGCTACGCTACCTGCTGGTCGGGGGGGATGTTCTCAATCCGCAGAAGATAAAACAGGTGCTGTCGGCAGACCATCCACCAGCTCACCTGCTTAACGGCTATGGCCCAACCGAATCCACCACTTTTGCAACGACCTATGCGATCACAGCTCCTGTTGATGTCACGCAGTCTATCCCGATAGGCCGTCCTATCGCCAATACCCGCATTTACCTGCTTGACGCCGATCAACAGCCGGTACCGATGGGGGCTTCCGGCGAAATTTATATCAGCGGTGATGGCGTAGCCCGTGGTTACCTCAACCAACCCGAACTGACGACAGCACGTTTCCTCCCCGATCCGTTTGTCTCAACTCTTGATGCAAAAATGTATAAAACGGGGGATCTGGGGCGTTGGTTGCCGGACGGTAATATCGAATATCTGGGACGCAATGATTTTCAGGTTAAAATCCGCGGCTTCCGGATTGAACTGGGGGAAATTGAAACTGCCCTTGTGATGCATCCTCAGGTTAAACAAGCTGTCGTCATTGATCGTGTTCATCACGGGCATAAGGTGTTGGCGGCCTATCTGGTCATTGAGGGTATCTTAGCCGATGAAGCACTCGTCACGCATTTATCTTCTCGCCTGCCGGACTATATGCTGCCCGCCAGCTTTACCTTTCTCGACGCGATCCCGCTGACGCTGAACGGTAAAGTGGATCGTCGTGCCCTGCCTGACCCCATCCAGATAACCACTGACCATTATGCCGCTCCCCGTAATGCGTTGGAAAACCAGCTCTGTACTCTCTGGCAAAACATTTTAGGTGTGGATCAGGTCGGTATTCATGATAATTTCTTCCGCATTGGTGGCGACTCCATTATCAGCATCCAGTTGGCATCCAGACTGCGTCAGGCCGGTTTTTCACTTCAGGTGAAAACCATTTTTGAGGCCCCGACGGTGGCACAATTAGCGCCCTTACTGATGCAGACCCCGTCCACGACCGACATCGTTGCCGAACAAGGGGTATTAAACGGGGAGTTTGCTTTACTGCCGGTGCAACAAGCCTTTTTTAGTTGGCAGTTCGCGCATCCACATCACTGGAATCAGGCCTTTATGGTTCAGATCCCCGGCAATATTCAATTTGACCAACTTGAACGGGCGCTGAACAGATTAACTGAACGGCACGATATATTACGCGCTCGCTTTGTTGCAACGGAACAGGGATATCGGCAGTGTTATTCTGCGGATATTTCATCTTCACAATCGCGGTTAAAACACCGTGATATCCGTCAGTGCAATCAGGAAGAACTCCACCAACAACTTACCCAGTGGCAAAGCGGGTTCGATTACCACAACGGGCCATTGTGGCAGGCCGCTCACCTGACCGGCTACGCTGACGGCAGTGCCCGGTTATTCTTTGCCTTCCATCATCTGATTATTGATGCCGTGTCCTGGCGGATTATTGCGGAGCATATGCGTTTGCTATTGCAGGGTATGGCCTTACCCGCGAAAACCAGCAGTTATCGCCAATGGGTTACCGCTGTTCACCAGTATGCCCAACAACACCAACATGAAGTAGCTTACTGGCAACAGGTGCTGGCCGGTAATGACAGCAAACCTGTGCTGGACAGCCTCACACACCATCAGCTGGAAATTTCGGCGGAAATGACCGATATCCTGCTGCATGAAGCCAATACCGGTTATCACACGGAAATTAATGATTTGTTGTTGAGTGCGCTGAGCGTGGCCTTACAGGCGACATTCGACCAATCTGTCAACCGTATTATTCTGGAAGGGCATGGACGGGAATCTATTGATAACACAATCGATGTCTCAGAAACCGTCGGCTGGTTCACGACGCTTTATCCGGTGCGTCTGGAAAATCAGGCGGATATGGTCAATACCCTTATTCATACCAAAGAGATGCTGCGCGCCGTGCCGAACAAAGGGATTGGTTACGGTGCATTACAGCAAGCGGGTTATCTGACCGATGATTTGCCGGCGATCAGTTTCAACTATCTGGGGCAGTTGGGCAGTGCCAGTCGTCAGGAATGGTCAATCGCTGACGATGATTGCGGAAATGCAATAGCCAGCGAAAACGACAGTCATTTGCTGCTGGGAGTTAATGGTGCCGTTCAGGCCGGAAAATTACTGTTTTATGTCGATTCCCGCCTGCCACAAGCTAAGACCGCCCTGTTTATCCGGGCATTTGAGCAGGCACTCAATGACGTCATCACCACAGCGCAAAAACAGGCGCAGACGGGGGGAATAAAGACCGCCAGTGACTACGGTATCAATGGGCTTTCTGTCAAACTCCTGCGCCAGCTTCAACAGCAATATCAGGTTGAAGCGCTGTATCCTGCATCCAGCTTACAGCAAGGATTTGTGTATCATTATCTGGCTCAGCCACAGGATGATGCCTATCGTGTACAACTGCTGTTGGATTATCACGCCCCTGTTGATGTTGCTGCCTATCAACACGCCTGGGCACTGACTTCACTGCGTTTCCCGATCCTCAGAACCGCCTTTAACTGGGCTGAAGACGTCTTACAAATCATAACGGAGGGAGCCAGTATTTGCCCGGCAAACTTTGATATGAAAGATATCAGTCAGTTGCCAGAAGAAACGAGGAACGAGGCTATTGATGCTATTCAGCAATATGACCGCACTTTGCCGTTTGATTTAAACCAACCTGGATTAGCACGCTTTACCCTGATTAAACAACATCAACAGCTACTTACCGTGCTTATCACGTTGCACCACAGTATTATTGATGGCTGGAGTTACCCGATTTTATTGCAAACCGTCCATGACTATTACAACGCACTCGCACAGGGATGCACGCCTGACATCGTCGTGGATAATGCTTATCTGGCGACCCAGCAATATTACCGGGATCATCAAGCTGAAGCTGACATTTATTGGTCTGAACGCAAAGCACAATGGCAGGGTGCGAATGATTTATCGGCGCTGTTAAGCCATCGGGTTGACTTAACCCAGATAAAAACGGTTGAAAAACCGGCAGAACAGCAACTCATTGTGCAGGACAACGCTTATGAGCAGCTTAAAAACACCTGCCGGACACAAGGGGTGACGCTGAATGTAGCACTGCAATTTGCCTGGCATAAACTTTTACACATTTACACCGGTGATGAGCAGACGATTGTCGGTACTACCGTCTCCGGCCGTGATATTCCCGTTGAAGGGATCGAGTCCAGTGTCGGTCTGTATATCAATACCCTGCCGCTGACAGTGAAGTGGAAACAAACCGACAGCGTAGCCACTGTTTTACAAAACATCCAAAAAGGTATTGCCGACCTCAACAGTCACAGTGCCGTTTCTCTCGCCAGTCTGCAATCTGATGGAGAACGATTATTCCAGAGTCTGCTGGTGTTTGAAAACTATCCAGCTCCGGTGGCAGGTGAGAACCAGACCGGCATCGAACAGACACTGGCATTTCGCCACGCAATAGAAAAAGTAGATTATCCGTTGTCACTGATCGCGTATGAACAAGATAACCGTTTAGTCATCAAATTTAATTATGGGAAAGACTGGTTGGAGGATGAACAGGCACAGCGCTTGCTGGGACAGCTTGAACATATTCTGCATGCGGTGACATGTCACTCGGATCAATCTCATACCACTATCACCGCTCTCAGTGAAACAGAGCGCCATACCCTGTTGCACAGCTGGAACCAGACTACTGCCCCTTATCCGCAGGATAAAACCCTGCCACAGCTGTTTGAAATGCAGGCGGCTCAACGCCCGGATGCAACGGCGGTCATTTTTGAAAACCAACGCATCCGCTATGGTGAACTCAACCGGCGCGCCAACCAGCTGGCACATCATCTGATTGCACTGGGCGTCAGACCGGATGACAGGGTTGCGATTTGCCTTGAACGCAGTCTGGATATGGTGACAGGGATACTGGCTATTCTTAAGGCTGGCGGGGCGTATCTGCCCCTTGACCCGGCTTATCCTGCGGAACGATTGCACTATATGCTGGAAGATGCGGCACCGGTGGCGTTACTGACGCAAACCACACAAGCGGATAAACTGACAACGTCAGTGCCCACGGTGTGGCTTGATAATTCAGCACTGGGCTTTGACACTCAGCCGGACACCAATCCGGATACACAGGCACTGGGGCTGACTGCGCGCCATCTGGCTTACGTGATTTACACCTCCGGCTCCACCGGACACCCCAAAGGCGTGATGGTTGAACACCGTAATGTCCTGCGCCTGATCATCAACAATGGCTTTGCCGATATCGGCCCGGCTGACTGCATTGCCCATTGTGCCAATCCCGCATTCGATGCCGCCACTTGGGAAATCTGGGCGGGGTTAATTCATGGTGCCCGTGTTCTGTTAATTCCGGAAAAAACGCTGTTACACCCCGACCGGTTTAGCCAGTGCCTGTCATCAGAAGGCGTCAGCGCTCTGTTCCTGACCACCGCGTTATTTAATCAATATGCAGATTTAATCGCGCCCACATTATCAGGATTACGTTATGTCTTGTTCGGCGGTGAACTGAGTGATAACCGGGCCGCCATTCGTCTCCGAGCCGCGTATGCCCCTACACACTTGCTACATGTTTATGGGCCAACAGAAACGACCACGTTCGCAACCGCTTACGATATCCCCGTGACTGACAGTGAAGAAGGAAAACTCCCTATCGGGCGGCCAATTAGTAATACTCAAATCTATATTCTGGACAAACAAGGCCAGCCTGTACCCCAGGGAGCGGCGGGGGAAATTTATATTGGCGGTGACGGCGTGGCGCGGGGTTATCTTAATCAGCCTGATTTAACAGCCGAACGTTTCCTGACCAACCCGTTCTCCTCCGAGCCAGGCGCCAGAATGTACAAAACCGGCGATTTAGGCCGCTGGTTGCCGGATGGCAATATTGAATGTCTTGGACGCAATGATTTTCAGGTTAAAATCCGCGGCTTCCGGATTGAACTGGGGGAAATTGAAACTGCCCT
>NZ_LFCV01000081.1 GCF_001037465.1 Xenorhabdus khoisanae | reverse complement strand
TTCTGATTCTGTCCTCACCTTGCAGGGTCGATAATTCACGGTCGCGCTCAGATCGCTTAAGAAAAGCCTGTTGCTTATCGTCCAGCGGGGCGGGCGGCAGCGCAAAGGGAACCGGGGTGAATGTCGTCCGCTCTTTCAGCAGGCGGTTCCCCGCCGCCAGCACCCGGTTGAAATCCGAGCCGGCCAGTGTCAGCATCGGCAAGATATCGTTCGTTCTGAGCATTTCAACATAATTGTCACGAAACAGGCCGGTCTGGCTGGCCTGTAGCATATTCAGTTCCTTTTGCTTATGACTCAAGCCTTCCTGCATGATAGCCAGATTGTTCACTTCGTTGTTATAAACCCGGATAGCCTCAGTGAGCTGTTCAGCTGGCGAGGCGGAATACAGGGTTTTTACCCCTTTTTCAGCAACCAGCCGCGCCCGCTCCACTGCGATTCTTTGGGTTTCGACTAACTTTTTTTGTTCCTCAATGGCCTTGTTCTGATCGGATATTTGGTCTTGGGTATCAAAAATCCGCTTTTTCACCTCCAGCGAATTCATGGTTTTCAACGACTCAATCAGCAGGTCGGTATTTCGCCCCAATTCCAGTGCGGATTGCTTGGCCTGCTCCTGACTCTGGTGAAGATAATAGAGGCCAGCCCCTGCCAGCAGGGCGATACCGGGAATGCCACCCATCACCCCGAGCAGTGCACCGCCTATTCTTGAGCCGAGCGAGGTGACTGTATTGAGACGGGCTTGTGCCGCGGCTCTTGCATTGATACTTTGTGTTACTCTGTCCTGTGCTGCCGCTTCTGCGGCCAGCGCTCTGTTCAGTCTCGTTTCTGCGGCGGCGAATGTCTGTGCAGTGGTGGTTTGAAGCATGCGTGAACGAGCCGCTAATACATTACGCTGAGCTTGACGCTCAGTCGCTCTGGCATTAGCCACCTGAACTTGGGCGTTCCTGTAAGCCTGATCTGCGTTGTTTATCTCGGCTCTGGTGTTCTGGATTAATGCTGACGTTGATGCACCAATCGCGGATACCCTGTTACCCAGCGCCCTTGCCCCGAATAAACCCGCGGCCGCCATGCCAGCTGCGGCAACGGTATCCATATTCCTCGCTACCCCGTCCAGTACCCCAGATAAGGTTGCCGTGACCGAAGTGGTCCGGTTGGCTTCTCCCACCCACTGCTGGAAGGCAGTCTGAACGCGGGTTGACGCCGCGCTCACGCTGTTCGGCATCGAATCAAACTCTTTATGCAGCGTCTGCAACTGACCGATCAGGGCAGGCACAATCTTCGGCGTGGTCAGCTCGCCCGCATCCGCCAGTTGTTTCAGGTCTTTCTGTGCGACGCCCAATCCATCCGACAGGGCTTTCATGATCCGCTGGCCGGACTGGGCCACCGAGTTAAAGTCCTGCCCCCGGAGTACGCCACGCCCGAGGGCCTGTGATAACTGGACAATCAGCGAGGACGTCTCTTCGGCCGAAGCGCCGGATACCTGCAACCCGGTGGCCAGTGCATCGGTCAGGGACAGAATGTCTTTTGTCGAATAACCGTATTCACGCAGGGAACCGGCGACGCGGGAAAAGAGGCCCGCATTGGATTCAAAGGTGGAGCCGGTGTACTGGCTGATCCGCAATAATTCCCGTTGCGCATGGGTAAAATCTTCCGTGGAGGTGGTGGCTAACTTGATGCGGGCATTCAGGGAATTGTAATTGTCCGCCATGCTGATCAGGCGTCCGGTGGCGAACATCCCGGCAAAAGCACCTGCCATGCCGGCGGCGGCATTCTTGGCTGACAGCAGTTGGTTATTGAGTTCCCGCAGCGCCTGCTGGCTGTCACGGGTGGCCGCCGCTGCCCCGCGCCCGCCCTTTTCCATCACCCGGTAATAATCCGCCCCCATCCGGGAGGCACGGGCAATCTCCGCCTGAAATGAAGACGAGTTGGCCGAGATTTTAATAATCAGTTCACGTAATTTTGCCATAGGAAAATATCTCAGGACAGGTTAGATAAAAAGGCTTCCAGCCCCGGCGCACGGTCACTG
>NZ_LFCV01000080.1 GCF_001037465.1 Xenorhabdus khoisanae | reverse complement strand
AGATGTGTATAAGAGACAGGATATAATTTCCCTAATGAAAGATTCAAACAAGTAGGTAAAGATTATTCAGAATCAGGATATTTTAATTTCATATCTTAACTAATCAGTAAATTTTTAAAACTGAAGATGCAGGATATAACCATATAAACTATTTTTCATAAGCTAAATAATATGATTTAAAGCCTGCATCTTAAAAAAGATGTAAAATTATAAAGTTATTTCATTTTAACAAGGTGTAAATCAATGCACTCCATAATACCAAACAATCCCTTGAAAAAATAATTAAAACAGAATTAGGAATTACAAATCTATTAACAGAGATGAAAACACTAACCACCCGAATTAAATATATTTTTTAAAACAAATTAAAATTGAAAACAAATCACATGAAAAAATGTCACTGAATAAGATGATGAACATTATGAAATTACGTAAAAATTATCATTGCGTGGTTATTGGACAAGGCGCTTTAGCTATTAGGTGCTGTCAATTTCTAATTGACTCAGGCATCTATATTGATGCAATTCTCTCTTTAGACTCAGTTTTTACTTCATGGTCTAAAAAAGAGGAAGTAAAATATCTGAATTCTATTAGTGAATTAGAGTTGTTCGTTTGTGATAATTCGATTGAATGGTTATTTTCTATATCATATCCTCTTATTTTTAACTCTAGGTTATTAAACAACATTAAGTTAGGTTCGTTTAATTATCATGATGCACCATTGCCTAAATACACTGGGTATCATGCTACCTCATGGGCTATTTTTTCACTAGAGAAGAAATATTCAATTAATTGGCATAGAGTTATTTTCAAGGTAGATGTTGGAGATATAGCTGTACAAAAAAATGTAGATATAACCCCTTTAGATACTGCTTTCTCATTAAATATAAAATGTCATCATGCCGCATTTGAAGGGTTTAAAAAATTAATATTTCTTATTAAGAGTGAAAATATAGAATATACAAAACAAGATTTGTCTGAAAGGAATTTTTTTTCAAGTCAAAAAAGGCCATATTCATTGGCTTGTTTGCAATGGAAAAAAACAGCTGAGGAATTGTCAGCTCTGGTGCGAGGCTTATATTTTGGCGAACATTATCCAAATCCACTATGTATGCCAAAATTTTATTTAATGAGCACTGTTGTCATAGTTAAAAATCTTGAAATACTTTCTAACACCTCACATGAGAAATCTGGTATTTTGGTTGATATCTCACAAGATTTTTTGGTGATAACAACTGCAACCACAGATATTAAAGTCGAGTTTATGCAATTGGAAGGAGAATATTTTGGAGCTGATTTTTTGGCTTATCAACTTGATATAAATATAGGAGATACTTTACCTACTCTTAGCGAGTATGATTGTGACGATATAACCCGGGAGCATGAAAATTTGGTTTCTTATGAATCATTTTGGGTTGAACGTCTCGAATCAAGTAAACCACTAAGGACTATTTTGGAAAATCAGGAGTGTCATTATCAAGATTGTATTTTTGACATCTACTATAAGTGGAGTTTATATGATGAAATTATCGGATTCAAAAATGAAGACAGGCTGCTTCACATATTAGGTGCATTAGCTGTATATTTGTCAAAGTCTAATAACACTCAACATTTCCATCTGGCTTGGAAGACCAATTTATTTAAAAATAAAAATTTGAATTATTCTATTTTCTTTTCTGATTCTGTTCCTTTTGAATTTTATATTAACCTTAACGGCACTGCATTTGATTTATATAATTCCATATCAATTGAATATGCCTCAGTAAATAAATACAAAACATTTACTGAAGATATAAAATTCCGTTACCCTAAATTGAGATTATCGGAATTTTTAAATTCCAAATTCATTTTTGGAATTGATGTTATCAATTATGAAAACATTGAAGATAATCCAATAGGTTCTGAGTCAGGTGGAAAAACAAATTCTTTTTTGACAATGCAAATAGAGCCAACTAAAAGAGTTTTTCGTTGGGTATCTAATTCATCGTTTTTTAGCAGCCTTGAATTAACAAAAATGGCAGATGAAATAATCAATATAGATAAAATTCTTTTATCTAACCCCACGAACTCTTTGAGAGAATTATTTTACGGTGAATTCGACTAGGGAGTGTTAACGTTTTATGTTTCAGCCCTGAATTTAAAATTGGAATCAGCGATGAACAGATGAGTGTGTCAATTAAGGCAGGAACGGCAAGAGAAATCGATCATAGCGATGCCCTTGCCCCCTGAATAAATTGAAATATGTGAAAAATAAAATATTAACCTATTTCAAGTGAGGCCAGCGCATTATTTCCTTGCGTATAATCTACCCGAGGTGTTCCGCGATACATCCTGTGAGTATGAAAAAGAGTACGGAATCCAAATGAATTTAAGAGATTAATAGTTGTTTGTGCATATTCGGGAACATCTAGCGTCACAAGAGCGTTTTCTGGTATTTCCCTAATAGCCGTCAGAAAAAGATCCTTTATATGATCCTTATCCTTTGCGTAAAACGGCCCGATCCTATACCCATCATTCGATTGACGCAGTCCGATCAACCCCTTTATATTCTGATTATCTGAGAGAATAAATCCTTTGCGATTATTACCAAAAAACCAAGAAGCCAGTAACCTGTCACGGGAATATCCAGTCATACTTGCATCAAACTCTATCACTGATTGGATGGAACTCTGGTCAACAATATTAATATTCGATGTGTTTACCTTGTAGCTTAATGCTCGTCCTTGAATCCTAAATGTACGATAATAAGTTTTAAATCCCCATTTAGCATAATTTTTTTTCTGCTCTGGCACAGCATCTAAGGCAATAATGCGTTCTCCAGTATGTTCAATAGCAAACTTCCAGAGCGCAAGACCGATACCTTTACCGCGAAATTCAGGTTTAACAATATAATGCCCGATACTTGCATAATTTTCGTTAAAATTCACGGCAGCCACAGAAGCAACCGGCTTTCCTTGCAAGGAACTGATAAAAAAACCTTCATTATCGACATTAAAAAAAAGATGTCCATCTCCCAATCCTGGATCCCATTTTTCCTGACGACTCATTTCGATTACATTCAGCCATTCAGTCAATGTGGCAATTTTTATCTGAATTTCTTCTTTAGATTTTTCTATAACAGTATTCATAAAGTATCTCCGATACAAAGTCTATATTTTATAGCCTTATCATAGAGAGAATCTTTAGCTATAACCGTTTATAAAACATCATCTAATGCAATTTTAAACACAAATAAGAGGGTACTGCCATACACCACAAAGCCACAGGATCTGTGAAGACCCACGAAGGGTCTTCACATGGTATCTTTTAGCCCTTACGTAACATTGACTTGTTCATGGCAAAGATCGTGCCCAACAAAGAGATAATAAGGAGAACAATCACTACCCATGCAAAGGATATTGTACCTGCTCGATCAAGCAAAATACCACCTATGATACCGCCACCAGCAACTGCGGTATTCCAGATTGTCGTATAAATGGATTGTGCAACATCAACTGAATTACCCGCGAAACGAGCCAAAGCTGTCTGAGTGATAGTAGCGAATCCGCCGAAGGCGAGGCCCCAGACAGCTATACACAGATAGACCATTGATGGAATATCACCCCAAAGGCCGAGCAACAGAGCAGTAAAAGCAAAGAGCGCGATACTCGCTACGGCAAGGAATTGCAGTCGTCGATCAACCATTATACCGACAAACCACAAGCCAACTATCGAGCCAAGTCCAAAGATAAGCAGAATAATATCCACATTCTTGGACAACCCTGAAGATTCAAGGAAAGGCTCAATATAAATATAAAGAATGTTGTGAGCGATAACGAAAGTAAAGACAACAAATAATACGGCAGGAATGCCTGTTTTCATAAATACGCCGACAAGAGACTGGCGCTGCTCCTTAGCTTGGCCAGGAAAATCTGGAACGATGGCGATCACCCATATGATGAGCAACAGTGCCAAAGCAGACATCAATCCAAAAGCGCCTTGCCAACCGATGAATCGGCCGAGTAACGAGCCGAGCGGCACACCGAGCACCAGAGCGATGGTCGCGCCCGCGCCAGATATTGCAATCGCTCTCCCGCTGAGATGAGAGGGTGACATACGCACCGCATAACCAGCTAGCAGTGACCAGACGATGCCACCGAAAACACCGGCGAAGAAACGAGCTACCAGTGAGACATTATAGTTATTGGAAAGCGCGGTGATAAGATTAATAACAGCAAAGCCGAAGATAGCTATCAATAATAAAGGACGTCGCCGCATGCCTTGTGTAAGGGCTGTCACCGGAATGGCAGCGACCAACGCTCCTACAGCATAAGCAGTGATAAACTGACCAGCCAGACTTTCTGACACATCCAAGCCTTCTGCAATAGAAGAAAGCAATCCGGCAGGCATGATTTCGGTCAGCAGCGTGATAAAGGCTGCCATCGCCAAAGCAAGCAGTGCTGCTATAGGCAAACGTCCAATTTCCTTTTGTTGAGCAGATACAGTTGTTTTATTCATCAATTAGATTCCTCAAGTCGAGTAGCTCCAGCCCCTAACAGAGCCTGACTTTGACATGGTGCACACTCACATAAAGAAGAAAAATAGACTATAGTGAACAACATATATGACATATTTGTCACATATGTTGTTGGAAACAGGAAGTATCAGCTCTCTTAAGTACGACTAAAGCGACCTGTCGGGCTATTGCTCCGGCGACTCAGACTTTGTTTATTTGCCTAATTTTTAAATAAATTTTCAACCATAAAATCGATGAATACTCTTAACTTAGGTGATAAATATTTTCCTGAAGGCCAAAGTATTCTACATGTCGTCATATCATGATTAAAATCATTTAAAACAGTGATAAGTTTTCCTGTGGTTAGTTGAGTACGAACAGCTAAATCAGGAATACATGCGATACCAAGACCATTTTCTGCGCAAGAAATTAATGGCTCAAGTGTGTTAGTCACCATCCTTGTAGGCCATTCCGTCTGTAATATTTGACTATATTGACTGGTTGGCCAAATATCCAATTTTCCTGTACTTTTATAACGATACATTATGCAGGTATGTTTAATAAGGTCTTCTGGTTTTTCAGGAATGCCCGCTTTCAGGAAATAATCCGGTGAACCAACCAGAATCCTTTTATAAGAACCAAGTACACGAGCCATTAATCGTGAATCAGTGAGTTCTCCTATACGTATTACAGCATCAAACCCTTCTTCAATTAAATCAACCAAACTGTCAGTAGTATCTATTTCTAATTCAATAGAAGGATACTGCTGACTGAATTTTACAAATTGAGGCATAAATAGCACACCAATTGACGGTATACTTACTTTTAGTTTTCCATATGGCAATGATTGTGATTCAGAAAGTTCATTTTTTGCTGCCTCTATTTCATCAAGAATGCGTCGACAGCGTTTGAGAAACAGAATTCCTTCCGGTGTTAAAGTCACTATACGGGTGGAACGATGAAAAAGTCTTACCTGTAACCTTTCTTCCAGACGGCTTATTGCTTTGCTGATAGCTGAAGATGATATGCCTAATTGGTTACCTACTGCAGTAAAATTTCGTGCTTCACTGACACGAACGAAGATTTCGAGAACGCCAATGTTATCCATTGCTATTTTCCCTACTAATGACGTAATTGTCACATTTGCTATGAACTATAACGTATTTTATTTAATACACACCTTTATACTGGGTATTATAAGCCAATTTAACCGCCTGTAATACCTGCTTATAACTCCATAGAAGTTTGGAATCAAGATGGTAATCATGGAAAAATTTCTTATAAGAATTGATAATAAAAAAATAAGATATTTCTGTTTGAATTTTATTTATTTTTAATAATTCAGATTTAAGCTGACGCATCCCCCTTAAGTACCTTAAAAGCCAGAAAATCTCCAATTCTCAATTGCATACTGTCTCAAGAATAAACTATAAAGAAAACATGATGGTTTCACTTTTATTCTTTTCTGTATACTCACAAGGGCTTGTTAAACAGTGCTTAGTATGGCTGATATTTATTTTGGTTCAAACGTTACAAAGTCGTCGTAACCTGCATCATAAATAGGTTGCCAGAAAATTTTATTTCCCAGTTTGAATTGAGTCGGCGTCCATATTATTTACTGAATGAGATGTATTAAATACAGGATAATAATAATCTTGTAAAAATAGCGGTGAAAATTCACCGCTATTCTTTTATAGGTATCTAAAATCTATTAGAAACGGATTTCTGCGCCCATAACGTAGGTTCTGCCGCGGGCGGTTTGGGTTTTAGAATCTTGCTCCGCTAGGAATGGTGATGAATTCATACGGTTCAATGCATCAGAATAGTTTCTATTAGTTAAGTTTTGAATGGAGAATTTAACTAAAACATTTTTATTAATTTGATAATCTGTATACAAATCAATAATAGTCGGTACTTTAGCATCTTTTTTCATTTGTGTTGGCATACTACCGTCTTCACTTATTTCCATTACAGTATCTTGGTGATAAGATTTCCCTGTATATTTTGCAATAGCACCAATACGCATTTTTTCATCAAATAAGCGTATTCCCATATCCAGAGTAGCATAGCTCTCTGGTAATTGAGAGGCAGGACTTGCACCAAAAATGACTGTCGAAATTGAAGTTGGCTGCTGTGTTTTTTGCTGGCTATATGCTAACACGCTATAGAATATACCAGCATCATAATTCATCGAAAGTTCATAACCACGCATAGTTACCGGTGTCAGGCTATTACTATAGATGTACATATTAAAGTTAGGATTTACACCAGCCCAATCTTCATCTGTCAACGTTCCATCATTTTTACAAATTCTACCTTCTGCACAAACCAGGTAAGATTCATTGAGGATGTAATCTTTGATTTTAGTATGAAACATAGTCGCTTTAAGACGGAATGAATCTCCTTCCACGATTAAATTTGGGCGATAACTATTAAACCCGATTTGATAAGTCTCCGCTTTTTCTCCTTTCAGGAATGGGTTAATAGAAGCCCCACTTTCATTGGTATAAAAAATTTCCTGAATATTTGGTGCTCGCATTGAGTGCGTATAGCTTACAAACGGTTGAAATTCAGGGATGATTTCTGCTGATAATAAGATACTTGGATTAAACCCATGCTCTTTTAGGTTTAATATTGCCTCTCCCTGTGGAAAGCAATTTATACGTTCTTCACAGGCTGGTTTTAATCCTTTAACACTATAATCCTGATAATTTAACCCCAGATCAGCGGCATAAATACCACGTTCGATTTTTAATCTACTATAAATACTGGCAATATCTTGCTTACCACTTGGCGCAAAGGCATTGTGTTCCCGAATTTCTCCATCTGTTTTTTCATCCTCCGAACTTGTATCTATTTTTTTACGATATTCAGTTCTCATCCATTTACTGCCAAGGGTGAATGCAAAATCAGTGTCACCATGATTAAATCGGCTGGTATTTCTGATATTGATAGAATCAGCTTTACTTTTTGCTTCACTCTTACCCAATGCCCCCACTGAATGATTTCGAAAACTCTGTTGACCCTTGCTGGTACTGAGCATGACTTTGGTATCAACCAATTCAGTAAATGGCGTATAGTGATATTTCAACTGATAGTCATAATTATCAATATGACGACTGTTAAATTTATTGTGGTAAAGACGACTACTTAATTCCAAGTCATGAAAATCATTGGGTTTGATATTTAGTTTCATCAATTGGGAATTTGGTTTTTGCTTGAATGTGTTGTTTGTACCAAACTCCTCACTACTGATACCATCAGCATTTCTATAATGAGCTTCAATATTGTGTCCACTGAAAGCAAATAGGGCGCCCAAAGAGCCTTCGTCAGTAAATGCCTGTGTTTTTCCTGCAACAGCCATCATACCACTTCGGCCGACTCCATTGTTGCCATATGTCCATTTAGTACGGACTCCCAGATTATTGCCGTCGAATACGACATCGTCGACACCGATAGTACGGAAATTGGCGCTCCCAACTAAAGCATTGATGGAATCAGCGTCATCAGCTTGCCCGCGGGCAATATCAACACGAACAATAAAATTGGGATCAATTAATGCCCCAAACTGGCTATAAGGCTGTGAACCATGCGAGAATTCACTGGGTGAAGAACCATAAAAACTCTGGCTAACACCATCCACCATCATATTAACGCGCCCGAAGCCATTTAAACCGCGGATATTAACACTTACTATCCCTTGCCCCTGACTTGCATCCATCTGGGTATAAGTCCCCGGTAAGCTGCGCAATACGCTATCCACGGACTCCAATTTATTATCTTCTCCCACAGAACTATAAGCGCCCGGTTTTTCCATTGCCTCAATTTGAGGGGAACTCTTATTATCCTGAGCGCCTGATACTTTAAGGCTGCTGAACCGCATGACTTTTTCTTTTTTATTGTCATTCGTATTTTCAGCATAAGCGATTCCTTGAAGCCCGATTAATACTGCGCTGGCTCCAGCTATTTTTGCCACAATTTTCATTACCATTATCCTAAATAGAAAAAAATTTATTGCTGCTTACATTTATTGTTACTTACATTGATTCGTAAGTTTGTGTATAAAATATCTCTGGCACTGATAAAAATTATCAGCGCCAGAATTTATAAATATTTTTTACTAATTTTTTAATTCTGGAAAATATGTTTTAGCGTTATCTAACATTAATAGAAAACTATAATCAAAGGCAATATCATTCAGGCGATTAAAACGCCCTGGTTTTCCACCATGTCCGGTATCCATATTAGTTTCTAACAATACCAGACTGTCGCCTTGTTTCATTTCTCTTAATTTCGCAACCCATTTTGCCGGTTCCCAATATTGCACTTGGGAATCATGTAAACCTGTTGTCACTAATAAATGAGGATAACGCTGATGTTTAATATTGTCGTAAGGGCTATAAGATTTAATACGGAAGTAATCTTCTTTATTATTTGGATTACCCCACTCTTCATATTCACCTGTTGTCAATGGAATAGATGAATCAAGCATGGTTGTCAAAGAATCCACAAAAGGCACTTTTGCAATTACGCCCCGGTATAATTCTGGTGCCTGGTTAATAACCGTGCCCATTAATAAACCACCTGCGCTACCACCTTCTGCATAAACCCGCTTGCTATCTCCGTAACCATCAGCGATCAGCTTCTTAGTCGCATCAATAAAATCGTGGAAACTGTTCATCTTGTTTTCGAGCTTGCCCTGTAAATACCAGTTCTTGCCCAAATCGCCGCCACCACGGACATGCACCAAAGCGTAGACAAAGCCACGATCCAGTAAACTCAGCAATGCTGAACTAAAATAAGGATCCATACTGATACCATAAGAACCGTAACCATAAATCAGGATCGGGTTTTCACCTTTCTTGAACAGGGACTTACGATATACCAGAGAGACAGGCACTTCCACGCCATCGCGGGCTTTTACCCAAATACGCTGGCTTTCATAGTTTTCCTTGTTGAACCCTTTAACTCCCTGTTGCTTCAACAATTCACGCTCACCCGTCTGCATATTCCACTGGAATACCGAACTTGGCGTGGTCATGGATGAATAGCTATAACGCAATAAATGGGTATCTGGCTCTGGGTTATAACTTATCGATGCCATATAGGCCGGATCATCAAATGAAACGCGTTTTTCCTGCTGCGTTTTCCAATCAATCTGACGGATTGATGCCAATCCTTTGGTACGTTCCTGTACCACCAGCCAGTTATTGAACAATTCAAAATTTTCCAGATCCGTGTTTTCTTGTGGTGCAATCACCGTTTCCCACGGCTTATCGCTGGCCTCTGTACGATATAAGCCAAACAATGGATTTTCATGGTTGGAACGAATATAAAATTGCCCACGGAAATGGTCGAGATCGTACTCACGCCCCGCCTGACGGGCAGAGAAAACCTGCGGTTCCGATTGCGGATTATTGGCATCAATCAAGCGATACTCTGAAGTCGAATAACTGACACTCGAGATCAAAATATAGTCACGCGAAGTACTGTCTGAAATCGACAGATAGAAGCGATCATCGTCTTCCTGATAGACCTTTTTATCCTGCTGGGTATCAGTACCATAATGATGGCGGAATAGCTGATAAGGCAGCAACGTTTGGGGATCTCTGCGTACATAAAATAATGTCTCGCCATCATTTGCCCATAAAATATTGCCAGACGTGTTTTCGATGACATTGTTCTGCCAGTCAGTACCATCAAGATTTTTAAATGAAACCTGATAGTTACGACGACCTTGGATATCTTCTGCCACAGCAATGCGCTTGTTATCCAACGTCACCGCAAATCCACCAATTTGATAAAATTTATGGTCCTTTGCCCGCTCATTGCCATCAACCATGACCTGCCAATCGGTTGAATCATCAACGGGCTTGCGCTGATAGATTGGGAAATCTTTTCCTGCCTCATAAACGGTACGATAAACATACCCGTTATAGGTATAAGGAACTGACTGATCTTCTTTATTCATTCGATCTGTCATTTCTTTGTACAGAGTTTCACGCAGTTCCTGACCTGATTTCAGCATCTGCCCGGTATACTGATTTTCAGCCGTTAAATAATCAATGACATTTTTGTCCTGACGGTCATCATCACGCAGCCAATAATAATGATCGACGCGGGTATCTCCGTGATCTTCCATCTTATGTGGCTGTTTTGCAGCCATAGGTGGCAACATACTTTTCTCCAATGCGATAGTGGTAAAACTATGACTCAATAAACTACCACCTAGAAAAAAACCGAGCATGATTCTTTTACTGTGTGTTGTTCTTTTGGTTGGCCTTTTCGTATTCGATGAAAATACCGTCTTATACTGTGACATGCCATCAATCCTGCGTTTTTATTGAGATAAAGAAAACTCCACTGGCAGTTCAACCGTAACCCTGCCATTGATTAAAATAACGTCAGGTGGTGCAGGTAAAGGCTGTGCCCTTTCCAATACCATCCTTGCTTCTCTATCCAGAGAGTGAGTTCCTGAACGTCGTGTTAACTCACTGTCAATCACGGCTCCCAACTGATTGACGGTAAATTTCACCATTGGACGCCCTGTTCTCTTTCTTCGCTGGGCATCTTCTGGATATTTTTTGTAGCGGTTCAAATGCCCGGTCACTTCTGCCTGCCAAACCGCTCTGGCATCGGCAATGGCATTAGAATTACTTTCATAGGATGCTGCTGTACGAATGGTGACATTATTCGCCGTTGCACTACTGGTTGTTGGTGCTGCGGTGCTGCGCGATTTTTCACTCTCCTGTTCTTTGGCTTTCACTCGTTTAACAGGCTGTGTTTTTTTCGGCGCATCTTGTTCTTTCTGCTTTTTCTTTTGTTTATTGACTAAAAGCAAAGCATTTTCGTTTACATCCAGCTTGGGCATATTTACTTCATCAACCTTGCTTTCCTGCTGCTTACTGGTAACAGATAGCTGCTGTTCAATGCCAATCGGCTGGTTTTGTATTTTATGTATTGCTTCTGTCTGTGTTGATAGTTCCACCATCACCGCAGGTGGAGGCAACAGCTCTTCTATATCAACGTCCTTTGGTTTGTAGACGAGCCAGCCTACCAACAAAGCATGGAGTGTGATCGCGGCGAGAAAGGATTTTGTCACGTGACCAGTGTGAGCATTTTGATAAGCGGTATACGTCAACATTTCTTATAGCACATTATGTCAATAATAAATGGAGACGAATGATAATCAATTCAATATATAAATGAAAACTATTTTTATTTATTAGTTATTCACATCCTTGTGATACTTAACATTATTTGGTTACTTTTTCGCTCACTTTTGGGGTAAACCAAACAAAATCAGCATAATCGTTGTTCAAAGAAACGCCTTGTTCTGCAATCACAAACACAGCCACTTTTTCATTTGGCGCTATTTTTTTCATATGCTGAGGAACACCCATCGCTTTTACCGCGTGATATCCGCCCGCAAATAACAGCGCTGGTGATGGTGCCTTGGTCAACTGTTCTGCCATTCGCTGATCACGCATTTGTTGAATTTTGCTCATCGCAGAGAGATGTTGCTCATCGATATTTCCACCATGGGAATTTTTGATGGTTTCTTCAATGCGCTTTTTAACATCATCAGAAACCAGTGAAGTTCTATCTCCAGCCCTGTGATCTTTGTACGCCTGATCGATTTCACTACGAGTCAGATTTGCCGCAAGTAATGGGTAAGGTGCTCTCATCAGCGCCATCACCAAGTCACCATACCATTTCCATGGCCAGCCTTGATGCCATGCCAATAATGTCTGGACCCGCTCACCCCTGACAATCGGATTCCCTTGCAACCAACTTTTAACTTTATTGACCTTTTCTTGCTGGCTTGGATCAATCATCTCCAGTAAGACAGAACCATGAGGACGTTTTTTTCCAAGTTGTTGCACCAGCCATAACTCGATCTGGTGATGGTAGGGATTATCATGTTTTTCGCCAACAACGACACGAGGATAGTTCGCCAGTTGTTCAAGCAGGTCATCGGGAGTTATGGTCTTCCCTGTTTTCATATCAAGTACTGCCCCGGATTGCATTAACTCATCAGGAAGAACTTGAAGTGCCGCTTGAGAGGTATTTTGAGTATCATTTGGCGCAATGGCACAACCACCAAGTAATAACGAACAGGCCAGAAAAGTCGATTTTATGCAGGCAGATGTTTTCATATTTATTCATTATCAAAAGAAAAATTGCCCGCATATTATAGATAATGAGAATTATTTACAAACAAAGATACCCTGTTAAGCATAGACTTAACAGGGTCGATCTCTATTTTGTCCCGGCCTAATAAATAGACCAGAACAATGAATGGCTATTTTTAGAGAGGATTGGTTTGTGCTTCAACCGCCGCTAATGCCACCATATTCACGATACGGCGTACTGAAGCAATCGGTGTCAGGATATGGATAGGTTTTGCTACTCCCATCAAGACCGGGCCTACAGTTACCCCATCCGAGCTAGTGACTCGCAGTAAGTTGTAGCTGATACGGGCAGCTTCCATATTTGGCATGATCAACAAATTCGCAGAACCTTTCAGCGGGCTGTCCGGCATGATATCGCGGCGAATGCTTTCCATCAGTGCAGCATCACCGTGCATTTCACCATCAATTTCAAGGGATGGTGCCATTTTCTGAACCAATTCCAGTGTCTTACGCATTTTTTGCGCAGAATCACAATCAGCAGAACCAAAACTTGAGCGTGATAATAGTGCTACTTTAGGTTCAATACCGAAACGACGAATGGTTTCAGCCGCCATCAATGTGATTTCTGCCAGTTCTTCCGGGTTTGGATCTTCATTGACATAAGTATCGGCAATAAAAGTATTCCCCGTTGGCAACATCAAGGCATTCATGGCACCTGCGGTATGGACTCCCTGACGGAAGCCAAAGACATCTTTCACCACTTGGTAATGTTCGCTGTAGCTGCCCACAGTGCCACAAATTAGGCCATCGGCTTCACCACGATGCACCATGATTGCACCGATCAAGGTTGGATCACCAATCACTGCACGACGAGCCTGCTCCTGAGACACGCCACGACGTTTCATCAGCTGGTAATATTCTTGCCAGTATTCTTTAAAACGCGGGTCATTCTCGTTGTTCACGACTTCGAAATCCTTACCGGCTTCGATATGCAGACCTTGTTTTTTTATCCGCATTTCAATAACACTAGGACGACCAATCAGAATAGGGAACGCCAACCCAAGAGAAACTAATTCTTGTGTGGCATGCAATACGCGGATATCTTCCCCTTCTGCCAATACAATGCGTTTTTTCTCTTTTTTAGCCTGAGAGAAGATTGGCTTCATGAATAAGTTGGTTTTATAGACAAACTCATTGAGTTTCTCAATATATGCCCCGAAATCGGTAATAGGCCGTGTTGCAACACCAGATTCCATTGCCGCTTTCGCCACAGCCGGAGCAATTTTTACAATCAGGCGAGGATCAAAGGGTTTTGGAATAATGTAATCAGGGCCAAAGAACAGGTCTTGATCACCATAGGCAGAAGCCACTTCCTGACTTTGTTCCGCCAGCGCCAAATCTGCGATAGCGCGGACACAGGCGAGTTTCATTTCTTCATTGATGGTTGTCGCTCCAACATCCAATGCGCCCCGGAAAATAAATGGGAAGCAAAGAACGTTGTTCACCTGATTAGGGAAATCAGAGCGGCCAGTACAGATAATGGCGTCAGGGCGAACAGCCTTTGCCAGTGGTGGCAGAATTTCCGGCTCCGGGTTGGCTAATGCCATAATAAGCGGATCTTTCGCCATGGTTTTCACCATGTCTTGTGTCAATACGCCCGGTCCAGAGCAGCCAAGGAAAATATCAGCATCGGGGATCACATCTGCCAAGGTACGGCTGCCATTATCCTCAATAGCATAATCCGCTTTGGTTTTTTCCATATTCTCTTCGCGACCACGATAGATAACCCCTTTCGAGTCACAAACGACAATATTTTCACGTTTCAATCCCAAAGCCACCAGCAAGTTCATACAGGCAATTGAGGCAGCGCCAGCACCCGATACCACCATGCGAACAGTGCTGATATCTTTGCTAACCACCCGCAATCCATTTAATACCGCTGCGGTACAGATAATTGCAGTTCCGTGTTGATCATCGTGGAATACAGGAATTTTCATTCGCTCACGGAGTTTTTGTTCAATATAGAAGCACTCCGGCGCTTTAATATCTTCAAGGTTAATGCCACCGAAGGTAGGCTCCAGGGCCGCAATGATATCAATCAATTTATCAGGATTGGACTCATCAACTTCGATGTCAAAAACATCAATACCAGAGAATTTCTTGAATAGAACGCCCTTACCTTCCATAACAGGCTTACCGGCTAATGCACCGATATTACCCAACCCTAAGACAGCAGTACCATTGGAGATAACCGCAACAAGGTTACCACGAGCAGTATATTTGTAAGCCGCCAAAGGATCTTCTGCGATTTCAAGGCAAGGAGCCGCAACACCCGGCGAGTATGCCAGCGCCAAATCACGTTGAGTTGTCAGTGGCTTAGTCGGAGTAACCGTGATTTTCCCCGGCTGTGGAAACTCGTGAAAATCAAGCGCACTTTGTTTTAGTTTTTCGTCCATCATCAGATCCTTTACGCATCATGTCGAATTGAAAATCTGCTCAGTATAATAGTTACGGAAAGTTAAATCATGATGTCAGCAGCATTATTTTGTTCTTGCTCTAAAAAACAAAGATCAAAAAGCAAGCTAATAATGAGTTTATGTTAACCAATATTATATAAACATTATCCTAATGATACCTATAGAGAGGTATTTTAACTTCAATTAATGAACTGACAAATTAATTAAAGAAGTATTTTAAAGTCAGCATTTAAAATAAGTTTACAAAAACAAAAAATAATCTATAAAATATTAGTCCAAATTTATTTGGAAAATTATTAGCAACTAAGGAAACGCATTTTTTATGAAAGTGAATTTTATTTCACCTGAATGGTTAAACCTGTTTGCGATATTCCTATTTTTATATCAGGATATATTTTCAGAATCTCATTAAAGATGATTCAATATACTCCATAAAAATCACACAGCAATTTAACATAAAGCAGGACTCTGTCTTTTATGTTTCATTAAACATAATAATCTGCATTTCTATATGGGAGAAAGAACATGCATAATCATTCAGTCATGATAGTTGATGATCATCCTATCATCCGTCACGGCTTAAAAGGGTTGATTGAATTAGAGCGGGAACTCATTGTAACTGCCGAAACTGACAATGGTGAAGATGCGATTAATATCGCTTGCCAGATAAAACCAGACATTATTCTGATGGATCTGAAAATTCACGGCCTTTCAGGGATTGATACGATTAAATCCCTTCGTCGCAAAGGTCTTGATTCGTATATTTTGGTACTTTCCGATTCTGATCATCGTGGTGATATTTATGATGCGGTTGATGCCGGTGCAAATGGCTATTTATTAAAAAGTACCGAGCTTGTTCCTCTGTTGAGCAACATAAAAAAAGCCGCTGATGGTCATGCTGTGTTCAGTGAAAAAGTTTATCAATATTTATCTACCCGCCATCTTTATATCGACCCATTATCAAAATTAACCAAGCGTGAGTTAGATGTCTTAAAAGAAATTTCAGAAGGAATGACAAATAAAGAAATTGCTGACTTCCTTTTTATTTCAGAAGAGACAGTGAAAGTCCATACCCGTAACCTATTGAAAAAACTTAAATCCCGCTCCCGTCTCGAAGCCACCATCATTTATCTAAAACATAGGAAAACAGAGTTCATCTAACATCGGATTCTTTCTTCACCTCTCCATTATTAAACACAATTTCCCTAAGTTTTGGCGGCAGGGAAATTGTGAGTTATCAAGAAAAGCAAATTAATTTAAAAGTGAATTAATTTCCTAAATAATAAATGTAAGGTACTATTTATTTGGTTTACTATTACAATTAAGCCTTATCTCTGTCTGGATAAAATCCCAAATTTCCCGCATTATGTCTGCTACGTTAAACAAAACCAAGGATCTCATCATGTCGGATACCACTTCTCATAAAGCATTCACTCTATACGGTATCAAAAACTGCGATACCATAAAAAAAGCGCGTCGCTGGCTAGAAGACCAAGAGATCCCCTATCAATTTCATGACTATCGCGTTGATGGTTTATCTTCTGAGCTACTCCAGGCATTTATTGAACAAGTCGGCTGGGAGCCTTTGCTGAATACTCGTGGTACAACTTGGCGAAAGTTGTCTGATGAGCAAAAAGCCGCCATTAATAATACAGAGGCTGCTCAAGCACTCATGCTGGAACAACCCGCAATCATAAAACGGCCTCTCTTGATCTCAAAAACGGCGGCTTCAGCAATAGAAAAGTGTTTAATCGGTTTTAAGGCCGAACAATACCAACAATTTTTCTCGCATGACTAGATAAGGATCTCATCATGAGTTGTCCAGTAATTGATCTTGCCCAGCAATTAATTCAGCGCCCTTCCGTCAGTCCTGACGATCAAGGTTGTCAGGAGCTTCTCATTCAGCGTCTGCAAAATATCGGCTTTACGATAGAGCGAATGCCTTTTGATGATACTTTGAATTTCTGGGCTTATCGTGGAACAGGAGAAACTTTTGCCTTTGCTGGACATACCGATGTTGTTCCTGCCGGTGATACATCACAATGGCAGACACCACCTTTCGAACCGGCTATCCGCGATGGGATGCTTTATGGTCGTGGTGCCGCAGATATGAAAGGTTCTC
This sequence comes from Xenorhabdus khoisanae, assembly GCF_001037465.1. Taxonomy (GTDB): domain Bacteria; phylum Pseudomonadota; class Gammaproteobacteria; order Enterobacterales; family Enterobacteriaceae; genus Xenorhabdus; species Xenorhabdus khoisanae. Next base: position 15,214 of record NZ_LFCV01000080.1, on the reverse strand, counting down.
TGGCTGCAATGGTTGTGGCTGCTGAACGTTTCGTCGAGGAATATCCTGCCCATAAAGGCCGTCTTGCTTTTCTTATCACCTCTGATGAAGAAGCCAAAGCAACAAATGGTACCGTTAAAGTAGTTGAAGCGTTAATGTCCCGCCATGAGCGTCTGGATTACTGCCTGATAGGGGAACCCTCCAGCCAGCAACGTCTGGGAGATATGATCAAGAATGGACGGAGAGGCTCGTTAACTGCCAACCTGACTATTTTGGGTACTCAAGGCCATGTCGCCTATCCTCAATTGGCCGATAACCCCATCCATCGTTCACAACCCTTTTTACAAGAACTGGTTAATACAAAGTGGGACGACGGAAATGAATTCTTCCCTGCCACGAGCATGCAAATCGCTAATATTCAGGCAGGAACCGGTAGCAATAACGTGATTCCGGGTAAACTGTGGGTTCAATTCAATTTCCGTTTCAGTACCGAATTAACAGATGTTGCAATCCGCCAACAAGTAGAAGATATGCTGAAAAAGCATAATCTGAAATACGAACTTGAATGGTGGTTATCGGGCCAGCCTTTCCTGACCAGTAAAGGTATCCTCGTTGATGCGGCAGTTGAATCGGTTGCTCATTATTGCGGATATAAACCGGAGCTATCAACGAGTGGCGGTACATCCGATGGGCGTTTTATTGCCAAAATGGGCGCTCAGGTTGTGGAGCTGGGGCCCATTAATGCTACTATTCATAAAACGAATGAATGCGTCAAGGTGACAGATTTACAGGAGTTGAGCCTGGTTTATCAACGTATCATGGAGAAATTAATCAAATGATGACACCTGAAATGTTGACTGGCTTGTCCACGGATCATTTGGTAACACTTGCTGGCAATCACCGTTTGCAGTTCAATGCCACCAAAGCGTTTCTTGCCATGCAGAAAGATGCAGCTAAAGCAGGATTTAAGCTACAACCTGCCAGTTCATTCCGTGATTTCACACGTCAGCAAACTATCTGGAATGAAAAATTCCGTGGCCAACGCCCGGTATTAGATGATCATAACCAACCTCTTAACATTTCAGCGATGGGCGAAGGTGAGCTTTGTGAGGCCATTCTCCGTTGGTCGGCTTTGCCGGGAGCGAGCCGTCATCATTGGGGCACCGAACTGGATGTGTATGATCCGTTCCTGCTGCCGCAAGGTAAAAAATTACTGCTGGAACCATGGGAATATGAAGACGGCGGCTACTTTGAGCCATTGACTCATTGGCTGACAGAAAATATGTCTCATTATGATTTCTATCGCCCGTACACTCGCCATGATGCTGGTGTAGCTTATGAGCCGTGGCATATCAGTTATTGGCCTATATCTCATGAGGCTGAACGTCTGTTCGATGGAAACGTGCTACTGAACGCTTGGCAAGGTCGTGATATTGCCGGCATCGACTGGCTAAGAAACAATCTGTCTTATCTGTTTGAAAAATATATCAAGATAGCGGATTAGAAAAATAGCAAATCAGGCTCCAAGAGCCTTATCGAGGAGGCTCTTAATATCTTGGGGGGAGATACAATGCATTGGCTGGTAGATTATTGGTGGATTGTTCTGTTAGTGCTCGTTGGCATTATCATTAATGCGGTAAAAGCGCTGAGTCGTGTCGACCAAAAATATTTTTTAGATAACAAACCAGAATTACCGCCCCATCGGGATCTTAACGATCAATGGGATGATGAGGACGATTGGCCTCAACAGAATCGCAAGAAATAACCCAATCTCGCCACTGATTGGCAAGTATTTCATCTATGCTTGCCAAAGCGTGAGCCGTCTCTTCCCGCCAAAGTTTTAATAACGCCTTGCGCCCATTCAACGATAAATCATGTGCACACTGTTCAATATCTATCTGCTGCTGAAGATGTTTTCTCAATCCGGGCAAAGCTAAATCACTCGTCAACAATAATCTCTGTAATGCAAAATAAGAGGCGGACAAGGAACGATGTGCAAATGCAAAACCAGCCAACGCCTGCCAGTCACTGCCATTGAGCCGTTCATCCTTATCGTGCTCAACTGGCAAGGCAAAGCCAAGTAACGATTCCAATCCACTGGCATCACGGGATAATTGTTGCTGTGCCAATTGAGCAAAACGTTTGCCTTGCCCGCTCAACGGTAAGATAGCCATTGCTGTATAACAACCACTGCTCGCTTCCCGATGGGTTCCCATTCTGACCAGCCGAAAACCACATTTTTGCCAAAGTGCCCAAAGCTCGGCGGTATAGCCAAAACTGACAGAAAGAAAATCCAATTTGTGTTTTCTCGCTTCCCGACACTGATGAGTTATCAAATGTTGTGCAATGCCACGGCGACGATATTGTGCTTGCACGGCGATACGGCTAACTCTCTGTGATCGCATAACCGCAGCTTGTGGAAATCCGCCGTGTGCAGCCAAGGATTGAGCGACCAGATTTCCCCTCGGACGACGCCTTCCTGCCCATATTTCATGTGCAAGTATTTGTGATAAACCGCCTTCATTCACCAACCACATTGCCCCAACCAATTGGGGTTCATTCACTGGAAAACCAGACATGGCAGATAGGAATGTCATCCCATTGCCATCCAACAATCGGCGTAAATCAAGGGGCGAAGTGCGATAATGTGCGCTAGTCAATAACCCATAGAATTGACGCAATAATGCGGGTTGTTGTAACCACATGGGTTGTTCAATAGGGTAAAGACGCAGATCTTTCTCAATATTAAAGTGAGCTGATTGCTCATTAAGCGGTAATCTATCATCAAGTAATCTATCATCAAGTAATCTATCATCAAATAGTAGCGCGTTATCCAACCAGGATTCCAAAGGATCATTTTCAGCCCAGCGCATCGGTGTTTTCAATTCACGGACATGGCAATCAGGTAAGGCAGCACAGAGTTTCAACAGAAAACCACGCCCGGTTCCCTCATATCCCTGAACCGTTGAAGTTAACAACACCCGGGGAAAGTGGCGGATCAATTCGGCCAATTGTGGTGTAGGGATCGCCGCTGCTTCATCAATCAATAACCAATCAGCGTCATTTTTATTTCCCGATCCATCCTTTTTCAATCGGCAATACTTCAATAAATTATCTACCGCCCAGAATGGCATCTCTTGCTCTGAAATACCGGCGTAACACCGAATGACTTCTGTTGTGATTTTTGCTGGTGCACACAGCCAACACGTACCTTGCCAATGCCGTACCAACATTCCAGCCAGAGCCGACTTTCCTCGCCCTCGCGGGGCAGTGATTACCCAAATTCCGCCTGATGACTGTAACAACTCTTCAAGAAGCGTTTGCTGACTAACCGTTGGGTTTCCATCCGGCATCTGCCACAAGCCAGTCTGGTGCGATGGTTGTAATTGAAGGGGAGTATCTTGTCGCCAGAGTAATACTTCCGGGCAGGAGAGGATCTGCCGCTGGATATGTCGGATAAAATTAGGTGTCGGGATGACTCCCGCCGATTCATTCCAGCGGATACTGTCTTCATCAGGCCATTCTGCCCATTGTGACCAAGCAGGTACACGCATTACCAGCCAACTGCCTGCTTTTAACGTGCCAGCCAATATTGCCAATGCTTCAGCGTTAAAACCCTTCGTTGCATCAAAAACACCATGCAAAAATTCACGCCCAAGTAAACCAACAGCTTTCGTTGGCTCAATAGCATCTGGCCCACAAGATGAAACCGTTAACCAATCTCCTTGGAATTGTTCTTTTAGTTGGCTAACAATCCATTCACTCCATTGAGGGTTACCACTCAATACCACTAAGCGGCGCTGTCCTTGTTGTTGCATCTGTGCCTGCAACATGCCCCATGCACTATCCAACATAATTATCTCAACATAGTCGGTAAGTGATCATGATTTACCAATCATGATTGACAGAATACCTGCGGCAATCAACGGCCCAACAGGAACGCCCCTAAATAAAGCAACGCCCAATATTGTACCAACCAATAACCCTGCTACTGTTGAAGGTTGGCTGGACATTAAAGCAACGCCCCGGCTTCCTAACCATGAAACCAAAACACCAACAGCAATCGCCAGCAGTGATTTCCAATTCAAGAAAGAGCTGAAAATTTCCTGCGCAGAGATTTTTCCACTTGCGATAGGAGCCATGACTCCAATAGTCAGAATCAAAACACCTATCGTCAAACCGTATTTTTCCACCCAAGGAAAAAATTGATTCAATGGTGTAATACGAACGACTAGCAGAAATAACATGGCAAGCGTCACTGTCATGTTATGACTGATAATACCAAGCCCTGCCAACACGAGTAAAATCAGCAAAGTAGGATCAATATGGCCCATAGATATTTATTTCCCAGAAAACAATAAATTGATTATTTTTAAATCAGAAAACAATAAATTGATTATATTAAAACCAGAAAATATGTATTCTGGTATCGGCAGGATAATAACTTAAAATTTCTGCACTTACTTAAAATTATTCATATTCAGTAAATGGATGTTTATCCATAATTACATTCACACATATCTGCCTTCTTTCAAGTTGCAGCTTTGTTGGCAACGCTCAATCTCAGCCATTGGGTATAGAACATATAAAAAATCGGTAACAAGACAGGGCGAGGAAAACACCCTTTGTACTGTAAAAACTGTACCTAAATTGGGTAAATGGTGTATCGACGCGTAGTTTGTTAACATTCTTGCTTAAACAATAACACTAATAAATAATTACCCATCCAAATCAAGGTGAAACTTTGTTTCTTGGTAGCGGAAAATATCACAACGTGGGCAATTTACTCATAACGTCAGTAACAGCCGGCCTTATTGTGCTTTACTGGTAAACATCAACACTTTTATCAAGGTGAATGCAGAAAGATTGTAAGGAATGCCTTGCAAACAGGATGCGTTCGTATAAACGATATGAGAAGACTAACATTCTTCATTTTAATCTGTATTTCCTTAGCGGGTTGTACAACTCAATGGGTACCCGCAACAAGTAGTCCAACTCCTTTTAATGAAGCAACTACAGAATGCAATCAATTAGCATTGAGGCTGTTTCCTGTAAAAAATGAAGTTGCCCAAAGATCAGAACTCAGGACAGTACGACAGCCCTGTGCAAATGGAAGCCAATGCGGGAAAGACGGTTATTACACTCAGAGTATTCCCATGACTGAAAGCTATGTGATCGATGTTAATCAGAGTTCAAGACACAACACTTATAACAATTGTATGCAACAAAAAGGCTGGAAGCAGAAAATCAAATACCTGCTTTAAAGTTTACTAAAGGCGCAAGATGATGACAGGATGCCCTTATTAATTTCAAGGGCATCCTTTTATTTTAAGCAATACTCTTTAAGTAATCGTTTGCGTCATTAATCCAAAATAACACCAATACGGTGTGCAACCTCTTCATACGCTTCAATCAAACCACCAAGACTCTGACGGAAGCGGTCTTTGTCCATTTTATCCATTGTTTGTTGATCCCACAGACGACTGCCATCTGGTGAAAATTCATCACCCAATACGACCTTGCCTTTGAACAGACCAAACTCCAATTTGAAATCCACCAGAATCAAGCCGGCATCATCAAACAGCTTACTCAATACTTCATTGGCCTTGTAGCTCAGGCGCTTCATCTCAGACAAGTGTTCTTTGCTAACCCAACCAAATGTTTCACAGTAGGATTCATTGACCATCGGATCATGTTTAGCATCATCCTTCAAGAACAGGTCAAACAGTGGCGGATTAAGTACCATCCCCTCTTCTACCCCAAGACGTTTCACCAGAGAACCCGCAGCCCGGTTACGAATAACGCACTCAACAGGCACCATATCCAGCTTTTTCACTAAGGATTCATTATCTGACAGAAGTTGTTCCATTTGCGTCGGAATGCCCGCTGCTTCGAGTTTATTCATAATGAAATGATTGAACTTATTATTCACCATTCCCTTACGATCAAACTGTTCAATGCGTTCACCATCCAATGCTGATGTATCATTACGGAATTCCAGCACAAGCAGGTCAGGATTGTCAGTGGCGTACACTGTTTTTGCTTTTCCACGATACAACTCAGCTTTTTTCTGCATCTTATACTCCAGAAATGTGACTTCTTTAAACGTAAAAAAATTAAACGAAAAATTTCACCCAAAATATAAAGGGGCCTAAGGCCCCTTTATATATTACTTATCTGTGGATTTGCTGAATACGGCTTCCAGCACAGCCACCAATTGATCATTTTCAGATTGAGTCAGCGGTTTGCCTTTCTCACTGATAAATTGCAGGCTGCTTCGGTTATTCAAATCACCTACCTGCAACTTGTAATTTCCTTCACTAATGGAAGGCGCTTCTACATTCAATGCTTTCCAATTAGAATCACTGAGACCTTTGTAAGTTACGGCTATCGCTCCGGTGGAACGGGTACGATCCGTCACTTGCATACCGGCACTTTCTAATGTGTACGGCAATCTGTTCCAAACAACATTGTATGGCGCACGAACAATAATGTTCGGCAATCCGGTATTATCGCTACCGCTCTGTACGGACAATGCGCCCGCATCTTTGGCATTATTTTGGCTTGATTCTTCCTGCTCCTGACTTAAATCACCCGCCAATTCATTAAGCATCAATACCGTGTAACGTTGAATTTCTACCGGATCGGTGACTTCCTTTTCGCCAAGTTTCAATCCCTCATTGGAAACAGACAGGGCTGTTTGATAATCCTGCTGGGTAACCGAGATACGGTAACGCCCCTGATAAGGCGTATTTTCATCTGCCCGTGCCCATGTAATCCAATCAGTTGTCAACGTTTGTGCAGCATCATCTTTCTGACTGATCTGATAACCTTTCTTCGTCAACAGATTATTTACCTGTGACCACAATTTGCTGTATTCCGGGCTATTTTCAAGCAACAACTTACTGCTTTTTGCGCTATTTTCAATGCGGGACCCCGTCAATAACGCAAGGGCCTGCAATGGCGGGCGAATATCCAAGTTTTTACCCACTGCACTTGTTGAAACCACTGCCGGAACATTATATTCACTGTTTTGCAACGGTAATATCATTCCCGCAGGGATATTCAGTGCGTTCAGCGGGGGAGTTTCAAGATAAGATTCATCCCCGCTTACTTGACGTTTATAGCGCTGATCGCTGGAGCAGGCTGCCAAAAAAACTACCAATGACAGTCCAGCAACCTTCATGACCTTCGATTTTTGCAATAATGTTGCCATTAAAATTCCCTAAAATTTACAGTAATCCAGCCATTTTCAAGGCGTTACCAACTGAAATTTGCCCTTCCTGCGTTAGCGGAATCATTGGCAAACGCAGAGTATCATCAGTAATCAACCCCAATTGACGGCAGGCCCACTTGGCTGGCGTCGGGCTAGGTTCAACAAATAATTGATGATGCAATTCCATCAACTGGCTGTTCAAGCCACGGGCCGTCAAAAATTCACCCTGCTCAGCCAATTCACATATCCGTGCCATTTCTGCCGCTGCAACGTTCGCTGTCACAGAAATAACCCCTCTTCCACCAAGCTGTATGAAATCGACAAAGCTTACATCATCACCACTCAGCAAAATGAAATTTTCATCATTAACCAATTCTTGGATTTGACTGACACGACTTAAGTTCCCCGTCGCTTCCTTAATTGCAACAATATTTTCCAATTTCGCCAAACGGGCAACGGTCGATGGCAGTAAATCACATCCGGTACGAGATGGCACATTATACAGAATTTGTGGTAAGTCGGTATTCTCAGCTATCGCCTTATAATGCAGATATAAACCTTCCTGTGACGGCCTATTATAATAAGGTGTCACAGACAGGCAACCCGCAACGCCTGTGTTTTCGAAACGGCTAGTCAGTGAAATGGCTTCTGCCGTAGCATTTGCGCCTGTTCCGGCAATCACAGGTATACGTCCATCAGCCACTTCTAGCGTTGTCAGTACGACTTCAACATGCTCATCGTGGCTAAGTGTTGCACACTCACCCGTTGTTCCAACAGACACAATCGCAGATGTACCACTGGCGATATGATAATCAACTAATTTTTTCAAACTGGCCTTATCAATCTGACCAGTTGAATTCATCGGAGTTATCAGTGCAACTATACTGCCTGTAAAATCAGAGTGATTGCTTACCATTGCCATTTCCCCTTAATTAAAACCTTAAATTTCAAAGTGAGAAGTTCATGGTACTTTCTTGTTATACAGAAGAAAACTCCTTAAGCACTCGATTTCAATGAATTTTGTTAATATCAAGTGTAGCCAATTAAACAGAAATTATAATCGCGCTTCCTCAATAAATACGATTGACCTTCTCTTGATCATTTTTTATGTTTAGACAGCAGACATCTATTACAATTAAAAGGAAAATCGCTTTGCCAACATCAGAACAACATTTTTTAGTGATCACAGCTTTGGGTACGGATCGTCCCGGCATTGTCAATACTATCACCCGTCTTGTCAGTACATGTGGTTGCAATATTGAAGATAGCCGTCTGGCAATGTTTGGCGAAGAGTTTACTTTTATCATGTTGCTATCCGGTAGCTGGAACGCTATTGCCTTGATCGAGTCAGCTTTGCCACAGAAAGGCGCAGAGCTTGAATTATTGATTGTGATGAAACGTACCCGATGTGGTATCCAGACCAAATTTCCTTCTACTATTATCGTCAAAGTGGATGTCGATGATTCACCAGGTATTGTTGAACGTTTTACCAGTCTATTTACGGCTCAAAATCTTAATATCGCTGAACTGGTATCAAAAACCCATCCCGATGAAGGAAATAACTCTGCTCGCCTGGAGATTCAAATTACAGGTCATCATCCATTGAGTGACAATGGTACGATATTTAAAGAAACATTTTATCAACTGTGTAAAGAATTAAATGCACAAGGCACTGTTAACGTGCAAAACCATTTGAAAGATTAAATAATAGAGGAACTCCCTGTTAAAAACGTATAGCTTGCAGAAAACCCCTGATTAGCTTCCCTTGTATCCTCGCCCACATTGGGCGAAGGCTTACGGGGCATTTTGCTAATATGCCAATCACCGATTTTTTCTTGTACTCTCTGGCGAGATCTCTTCAACGGTCAATGCACCCAGCTCAGCTCCTTTACGAATACGCTTAACTATCTTAGGATGATGAAATTGTTGAACAGACAAACTATCCCTATTGGATTTGATCAACATTTTCTTGGCATTTTTCGTTGCCAATGACATTTAATACATATACATATTGACACAAGAAGATATAGCAGTATTAGTGTATAAACTTATTTAAATCAAAACGATTAAACGGAGAATGCGTAATGAGTCCATTGAAAGCCGGTGATAAGGCCCCTCAATTCAGCCTTCCTGACCAAGATGGCGAAACCATTAATTTATCTGACTTCAAAGGTCAGCGTGTTTTAGTTTATTTTTATCCCAAAGCAATGACTCCAGGTTGCACCGTTCAAGCATGTGGTTTACGTGACACGATGGATGAACTGAAAAACATCCATGTTGAAGTGCTAGGGATCAGCACAGATGCACCTGAAAAATTATCTCGCTTTGCCGAAAAACAGATGCTGAATTTCACGCTACTTTCTGATGTTGATCATCAGGTTGCCGGGCAATTTGGTGTTTGGGGTGAAAAGCAATTCATGGGAAAAATCTATGATGGCATTCACCGCATCAGTTTCTTGATTGACCCACAAGGCAATATTGAACACGTTTTTGATAAATTCAAAACCAGTGATCATCATCAAATTGTACTCGATTACCTGAAACAGCATTCATCGTGAATCAGTTATACCCAATGGTATAGATAGCATCATTCATTCCCGTTACCAGATTAGGTAGCGGGAATGAATAAACATTAACTCCGACGTCGACGTTCCTGAAAAGCCAAGACTATGGCTGGTATAACATGAAGCATTGACATGCGTATAATATGGCTCGACATCACAATCCCCACATTCACTTTCATTGCTATCGCTGCAAATAACATCGCTTCCATACTGCCAGGTGCCCAAGCCAAGATGAGTAGATCTATAGGGTAATCCATGATCTCTGCCGTCACCAAAGCCACCAAAATAGTGACAATCAAGCTAATAAATACCGCCTGTATGGAAGACCAAATATTACTGATGAGCATGGATAGAGGAAAAGAAATAAAGCTCGCGCCTATCCGCATACCGATCAATGCCATAGATAAGGCGTTAAGAAAATCAGGCATAACCAGCGTTGTAGCGGATAATAAGTGCACCAATACTGCCACAACCAATGAAGTCAACATGTAAGGGGCAGGAACATGAATACGTTCTAACAAGCGCCCAAGCCAGTACCCTCCTACCGCAATGATCGATAACCAGCCAATGACACTAAATGTATGGGAATTAATCGCATAAGAATATGACACACTTTCTGTGATTAGATCTGTTGCCGGGGATGGATTCAATCCGACAATAATGCTCGCAATGATAATCAACACGACTAATCGGATAGTATGGGATATAACAATTTTCTGGGGTTGCGTTTGTGTATGATCAGTCAATGCCAACACGGCTGCCATAGCTCCCGGCACAGCGCCCAACATCGACTCTTCACGGCTCCAACCCATTTTTCGATTAAACCATAGATAACCGATAATAAATTGCAATAGCAAACAGATAAACAAAAAGGGAAGCAGTAAAAAGATATCTCTGGTTTCTTCCCCTTGTAATCCCTTGACCGTCAATCCCACAGCACCACCCAATACAATCTGGACTACCGTGAGACTATGCTTAGGCACCTCAATAGCAACCCTGAATCGGTACGCAATGATCACAGCAGCAATTGCCCCAAACATATAAGCCAGAGGCAATCCCAATAATGATAATCCCCACCCTAAAAGCATACAGGGCACAATACTTAATAATGATCGCATCCCCACCCTTTTCTCCGATTTTCAATATTGGATATTGCCTTTTCTTATCATGACTCCTGTTCTTCAATTTTTTCTTCCGGCCAGACATGAATGACAGCCTTAATTAACGTGGCCAGTGGAATAGCAAAAAAGACGCCCCAGAATCCCCATAACCCACCAAAAATAATGACAGAAAGAATAATGACAAGAGGATGAAGATTGACTGCTTCCGAAAATAAAATTGGCACAAGGAGATTTCCATCTAACCCCTGTACCACCAAATAGGCGAGAAACAGAGTCCAGAAATCAGTTCCAAGCCCCCATTGAAACAGAGCCACGACAATAACCGGAATAGTCACAATTACCGTACCAATATAAGGAATGAGTACAGACAAACCAACCAGGACTGCAAGCAACAAAGAATAATTCAACCCAAAGAAGGCAAATACTGCATATGTACAGATGGTCAATATAACCATTTCAGTGACTTTACCACGGATATAGTTAGTAATCTGTTGGTTCATTTCATGCCATACTTTTCCTGCCAAACCGTGATCACGCGGCAGTATTCGCTGTAATGCCGCCACCATTTGATTTTTGTCTTTCAACAGAAAAAACACCATTAAGGGGACGATAATCAGATAAATCGCGAGTGTCAGCAAACCAATCAAAGATGCCACTGAAAACTTAAAAACAGATTCACCAGCCAGAGAGAGTTTGCTACGCAAATTATCAGCAATCATTTCAATAATGCCTGCATCGACTAACGCCGGATAACGGGAAGGCAAAGTATGGGCATACTCATTAAAACGATTTATCATATTTGGCAAATCAGAAAACAAATTTAATCCCTGCTGCCAGACAGCAGGCGCAATAATCAAGATAACCAATGCGCTGATTCCCATAAAGACAATTAATACAATGGAAACGGAAAGCGCTCGACCACATCCCAGCTTTTCTAATTTCACCGTTGGCCATTCCAGCAAATAAGCCAAAACAATGGCGGCAAGAACAGGTGCCAGAATTCCATTAAAGAAATAAATAATCCCAAACCCGGCCAGCAGAATAATGGATAACGCAATCACTTGTGGATCAGTGAAGCGGCGGTGATACCATTGCATAATCATTTCCAGCATAAATACGACTCCTTGATAACGACACTCAATAACTATTTTTCATTAAAAATTATTACGATTAACGGATTTTCAGGTACCTTTTGCTATCATACACATATCCATGAAATTGGTAGCTAGTTAGAACGCATGTTTTATGGAAATTGTTTTCTGGAAGTTATCTTATGGGAACTGTCTTATGAGAATCGCTTTATGAGAAAAATACCGAAAAAATCCCTGATAGCCATCGTTGCCAGCCTATTATTATTGGGCAATGTCTCTGTATTCTCCGCACCGGCTGAAGATTCACTACCTGACATCGGCACTACCGCAGGAGCAACCCTCAGCATCAATCAAGAATTGGCAATGGGTGATTTATACATACGTTCGATACGGGCTCAGGTTCCTTTGATTTATGATCCGTTGCTGACACAGTACATAAATAAACTAGGCCAAAGATTAGTTCACCACGCAGACTCTGTAAAAACACCTTTCCATTTCTATCTGGTCGAAAATTCCAATATTAATGCTTATGCATTTTTCGGTGGTCATGTTGTTCTTCACTCAGCTTTGTTCCGCTATAGCCGAGATGAGAGTGAGCTGGCCTCTGTCATGGCTCATGAAATCTCCCACATTACACAACGCCATTTGGCGCGCCTGATGGAAGATCAACAACGCAAAGGACCCCTTGCCTGGGCTGGTATCCTTGGTTCTATTCTGCTGATGATGGCTAATCCAAACGCAGGCATAGCTGCACTCAGCGGTACGTTTGCAGGTTTTCAGCAAAATATGATCAGTTTTACCCAGTCAAATGAGCAAGAAGCTGATCGCATTGGAATACGAATTCTCAGCCGTGCAGGATTTGATCAACATGGAATGCCTAACTTTATGCAAATTCTGGTAGATCAATCCCGCTACAGCTCCAAACTGCCTGAGATACTCTATACTCATCCATTGCCTGACAGTCGGTTGGCTGACGCTCGTAATAGGGCAAATCAATACCCGACTAAAACCGTTCCTGAATCTCAAGATTTTCTGTTCGCCCGTGTTCGTCTTTTGACAATGTATTCAAACGAAAAATCTTCTCACATTAAGCAATTGTTGAACAAATATAGCCAAGGGACAACTAAAGAGCAGCTCGCTGCTACCTATGGACATGCTATTTTGCTTTCTGAAGATAAAAAGTATGCTGCGGCTAAAGCGATCCTGTCTCCACTTCTGGATAAACATCCGGACAATGTTTGGTTCATCGATACAATGACTGACATCGATATCAATCAAAAACACTATGCCAGCGCTATTACTCGCTTGCAGGATGCACTCAAGAAACAGAAAAACAATCCTATATTGCAAATCAATCTCGCAAACACCTACTTTAACGCAGAGCAATACTCACAGGCATCACAATTTCTGTTTCGTTATACTTTCAATAACCCTGACGATCTCAATGGTTGGGATTTATTGAGAAAAACCGCAGGAAAGCAGGGAAAACATGATGAAGAACTCGCCGCTTATGCAGAATTTATGGCATTACAGGGGAAATTTGACATGGCTATCGATTATCTGAGCAAAGCCAGCAAATTGGCAAAATTGGGCAGTTATGCTCAGGCGCGGTATGATGCCCGTATTGATCAATTGCGCCAACTGCAACAAAGTTATAGCCAATATACAAAATGAGGGATTTTTCTATGCAACAAGTGACTTTTTATCACAATCCCCGCTGCTCAAAGAGCCGTGAGACACTTAAGCTGGTTGAAGAACTCGGGATTACACCGGAAATCATTCACTATCTCGAGACACCACCAACAGTAGAGCAACTGACCGTATTATTGAGGCAACTTGGCTTCAAAGATGCCCGCCAATTAATGAGAACTAAAGAAGAACTCTATAAGGAACTCAACCTCGGTGATGATTCACTATCGCAAGAAGCGTTGATCCAAGCGATGGCTGAAAACCCAAAACTGATAGAGCGCCCGATTGTTGTTGTCGGCGATAAAGCGCGTTTGGGGCGACCACCAGAGCAAGTGAAAGAGATTCTGTCCTGATTAATTTTCAGAAATTCTGAACAAAAAAGTGATAGGAACATGTTCACTATCACTTTTACATTCTGATCTCGTTTACTTGCCGCTCTATCACTCAAAGCATCAACTCAAAGCTCAAGGATATCTTTTACAAACGGGATCGTCAGTTTACGTTGTGCCACGATAGAAGCGCGATCAAGCTCATCCAAGGTTTTAAACAGTGTTTGCATTTCCCTATCAAGCCGTTTCAACACAAAGCGCCCGACATCCTCCGGTAATTCAAAACCTCGTAATTTAGCCCGTAACTGCAATGCCTGAATTTTCTCATCATCAGACAGAGGCTGTAATTTGTAAATTTGCCCCCAATCCAGACGGGATGCCAGATCCGGTAACGTCAGGTTAATCTGCCTTGGAGGACGATCACCTGTGATCAAAAGGCAAGTTCGGCCAATCTCCACAATTCGATTGTAAAGATTGAAAATAGCCATCTCCCATTCCTGATCACCTGCAATGCACTCAATATTGTCGATGCACACCAATGATAAATGTTCCATACCATCAAGGACTTCGGGAACAAAATAGGCGCGTTTATCCAGTGGTACATATCCTACCGCTTCTTCCTGTTGGGATAATTCGGCACAGGCAGCATGAAGCAAATGGCTCTTGCCCCCGCCATCGCGGGACCAAAAATAGATATAGCTGCCATGTGACTGACTAATGGCCAATTTTATTGCAGCTAATAAGGAAGTATTCTCACCTGCAAAGAAACTGGCAAACGTTTCATCATCTGGCAAATATAATGGCAATGAAAGCTGCGACGGTGTATTCAGAAGCACCTCAAACAGAATGGATAACGAACAGTGCTAAGTCTACCACAAAAAGCCTCTATAAATGAAATGAATGCTTTGTTTAAAACGGAGGGTTATTGTCGATGTTAGTCGAGCGATAAAATGGATGGTTTACAACCAACAGGATGGCAAAAATTTATTTTTTAATATTGGTATTCTGGTAATCAGAAGATTAGTATCAGAACATGTTCCAGAACAAAATCCATTTTTCCGGTTGACCAGAGATACTCTTTACTAACATAAATTTTATTTCATATCTGATAAACAGATATTCTAACATAAAAATACAACATGGCTGATTTTAACTCATTCATCTTAAGTTTTTATTATCTGAGGTTCATATGTTAATGGAAAATATATTACGTGATGTGATACAA
>NZ_LFCV01000079.1 GCF_001037465.1 Xenorhabdus khoisanae | reverse complement strand
ACAGTCATAAATATACCCGTTTGTTTACTATTATGATCTAAGACAGATCACATCTTTTAAAGATTTTTGTCAAAATAAAGTACTTACAATTTTATTATTTCACCTGTGAAGTATTTTAAATTGATCCAAATCAAAGTTAACTTACTAGTAAATTTATTACTGTTTTTGGTTTGTATTTCGATATCAATTTTTGATTATCAATAATAAATTACGAATAGAAGTATTATGTTGAAAATAGCCCATTTAATATTTCAGTTAATTAACATTTTTATAATATATCTGTCATTTTTAGAAACCTCAGTGATGATGCCACCTAAAACAAAATAGGTTTCTGATACCCCATCAATCTCAGGTTGCAGCATAACGGCAAGGAGGCAAATCTTAGGTATCCAATAATCCCTCTAACAAGGTACAATTGAGCACGATTGTTGTTTTAATTTATTGTTGTTTTATTTGATAGGAGCCACTTTCATGCCCATCACGGCAAATACCCTGTATCATGACAGCATCAACTTTTTTAAGAACCAACTGTTGAATATTGTCATACTCTCTGTCTTAGCCGCGTTGGTAACAACACTGCTTGAGCATTTCCTGATGCCAAATGGTGAACAGCTCAAGTTGTTGATCGAGCTACAAAATGCTTTAAAAGAAGGCGGCAATGCAGGCATCAGAGATTTTGCGGCACAATTAACGTCAGACGAACAAATCATGTTTTTGCACACAGCGTTCGGGATCCTATTTTGCAACATATTCGGCAATACTTTAATCACTGCCAGCGTATTGGTGCTTATCCATGCCGTCTCTCACGGCCAGCAAACTAATGCCATTCATGCCAGCACACTATCGATGAAACTACTGCCTAAGATGTTTTTGTTGATGTTTATTTGTACCCTGTTAGTTCAAATCGGTTACGCATTAATGTTCCTGCCAGGAATACTATTTTCTATCACGTTCGCGCTTGCACCTATTTTTCTATTTGAAAAAGGGAAAAGCGTTTTTTCTGCTATGCAAGAAAGTTGGAAATTGGCATTCAGCAACATGCGATTGCTGATCCCTGCTATGTTGCTATGGTTTGCTGTAAAGCTGATGCTGGAGCTTGTGTCAGTTAAGATACCCGGCATAGCCGTATCAATGCTGAGTAACTTATTATCAGCCCTGTTGCTAATTTATCTGTTCCGTTTGTATATGCTGGTTAAACCACAAAATACAACCACAAACGGCATGTAATAAACACTAATAGTTCACCTCGCACCATAAATTCTCACCATAAGGTAGCGAGGTGAACTTTCATTCAGTAATCTGTGGTTATGCTTCTTATTTTTATACCTCTTATTTTTCCTCAACTTGCCGCTTACTTTGAATCAGACGGATGGCAAAGTAGAGATCGGGCACCACAATCAAATCTTCATCGCTGCGACTGAGTTTATTCTGTTCAATCCAGAAATTAAGTTCCGTTCTGCGTCCTGCCAATACCAATGTCACACCCTTCTCTTTTAATTCGGTAATCAATTCATCCAATGCAGCAAATACACTGACATCATCGTGGGTAAAACTCACCGCAGCATCGACCACCAGCCATTCGGGATGCTTTAACTCGCTATCCACATGCTGCAATATCCGCTTTTTAAAGTAGCCAACGTTAAAGTAAGTCAAGGGAGAGTTGAAACGATACATCATGATGCCATCTACGGGCTGGATATCATTATCTTGATGGATGGAACGTACCATACCTTGTTCATTGACTCCCAACAATTGATCTGATGGTCGGAAAATAATGCGCAGGAATTGCAACAACCCCAGTAATACCGCAAAACCTATGCCATCAATCACCCCAACCAATAAAACTGCAACCAATGTAAAAATTGAGAGAGTGAACGCCTGACGATTACGTTTCCGATACGACCAGATATTTTTTAAACTCAAGAGTGACCATGAGGAAAATATCAAAACAATCCCCAGCGATGACAATGGAATATGCCCCAGAAATTGGGTCATAAATAGCAGCACCAACAGAATGGCACTGGCTGCAATCACAGATACCATCTGTGTTTTGCCGCCAATCGCATCATTAACTGCTGTACGGCTACTGGCAGCACTGACAGCAAATCCTTGTGATAAGGAAGAAGCGATATTAGCGATACCCAATGCTCTGAGTTCTAAATCTGCATCAATCTGATAGCCATTTTTACTGGCAAAGCTACGGGCTGTCATCATAAAACTGACAAAGCTGATCACGGCAAGGTTAATGGAGGGAACAACCAAATCACGCAATACGCCAAATTCAAATTCAGGCATGGGTACAACCGGCAAACCACTCTCCATATTACCAACAATCTGAATGCCATATTGGTCAAGCTGAAATTGCCAACTGATATAAGTCGACACTAACATTGCTATCAATGGCGCAGGCCAACCTGGTCGAACAAAGTTAATACAAATCAGTACCAACAAAGTCATTGCGGACATTCCCACTGTCGGCCAATGAGATTCCAACAGCTTATGAGGAAGCGCAATCGACCGCTCGATCAATTCCGCTGGTAAGCCAGAAAGCCCAAACACTTTAGCAAGCTGATCGGCCATAATGGTAATTGCAACACCATTGATAAAGCCTTTCAAAATAGGACGGGATAGAAAGTCTGCGAATGTCCCCAACCGGAAATGGCTCGCCAAAAGACACCAGAACCCTGTCATTAATGTCATCACAATGGCGAGCTGCCAACGAATATGCTCATTTCCCAACGCAAGCGGTGTCACAGCAGCAGCAATAACAGCACAAGTTGCTGCATCTGGCCCAACAATCAACTGCTGGGAAGTTCCGAACAATGCATAAGCAAACATCGGTAAAATACAGGCATATAGGCCGATAATGGCACTAATCCCCATTAATTCAGCATAAGCAATAGCAACCGGCAGCGCAACCGCAGCTACTGAAAGACCAGCTCGCACATCATAACCAAAATATTCTTTACGATAATGACAGAGGCTTTCCAAGCCCGGCATCCAGCGATGCAATCTTTCCCACAGCATGACCTTTATGTCCTTTCGTGAAAATGTTAGGCAGTATAATGCGGTGTTAAATGAAAACTCACAAGCTCACCACTGCCACTCAGCTTTTCGTTCATTGTGATAAAATTACACCAACAGATGAACCAAGTTTTTTGGCTCGATAAATAAACCATTTCATTGAGATCTGATACACTCTGGCACAAATTCAAGAACATGCCATCATTGGCATCACGATAGGTTCAATTTATGAAACAACTTTTAGACTTTTTGCCATTAGTCGTTTTTTTCGTCGTCTATAAGATGTATGACATTTTCTATGCTTCTGGTGCGTTAATTGCAGCCACAGGGCTAGCGGTTGTCATTACTTATTTGCTTTATCGAAAAGTCGAGAAATCTTCCTTAATTACATTTGTTATGGTCGCTGTTTTTGGCACATTGACACTCGCCTTCCACAGTGATTTATTTATTAAATGGAAAGTGACTGTCATTTATGCCATTTTTGCTCTGGTTCTGCTTATCAGCCAATGGTTCATGAAAAAACCTTTGATTCAGAAAATGTTAGGTAAAGAGCTAGAATTACCAGATTTCGTCTGGAACAAATTGAACATGGCTTGGGCAATCTTCTTCTTAATTTGTGCATTAGCAAATATTTATGTCGCTTTCTGGCTATCTCAAGATATTTGGGTAAACTTTAAAGTGTTCGGGTTAACCGCTTTGACACTGGTTTTTACTGTATTGAGTGTGGTATATATCTACCGTCATCTGCCTCGCGAACAAAAATAATATAATGACCCTCATATGGATACCTGCCGATACATCGGCAGGTATGGTTGTATTCACCAAATAAAGCAAGTTTTCTAATGACACAACAACAATGCTTACCAAACGGAGAATTGGTTCTCCGTACACTGGCCATGCCCGCTGATACCAATGCCAATGGGGATATTTTCGGTGGCTGGCTGATGTCTCAAATGGATATTGGCGGCGCAATTCTGGCAAAAGAGATTGCACTGGGACGCGTAGTAACTGTTAGCGTGAATGGCATCAGTTTTCTGAAACCGGTTGCGGTAGGTGACGTCGTATGCTGTTATGCCCGTTGTCTCAAAACGGGAAATTCATCTATTACTATTCATATTGAAGTTTGGGTGAAAAAAGTCGCTTCTGAGCCTGTTGGGCAGCGTTACCGTGCAACAGAGGCGGTTTTCACGTATGTCGCCGTTGATGAAAATAATCGTTCTCGTCCCCTGCCTGAAGATAAAAGACACTTCAAATTGGAGGGCAGTGATTCAGAGTAACAATTCATTAGGAATAATTCGTTAGAAATAAGTACGCAATAGATTTCGAGTAACAAAGTTAATTTATAAAACTTCGGTAAAAATCTGGCGTTTTCTGGTGAAATTAGGGGGGATACTCCCCCCTGTTTTGGAAAGATTTTGGCAGATTAAGATTGTGAAATACCCGTCACCTTAAACTCGATAGTCGAAATGTAGCCCGTTGCAGGTGTTTTTTCATAGCGCCACTTTCTCATCGCTTTCTTCACTGCACGCTCAAAAACATTTTTCGGAGTTGCAGAAATAATTTCGATGTTTTTAACACGCCCATCTTCATCAATATCAAATTTGACCTTCACCGTCCCCTCTGTACCCAACTGCTGTGCTCTGGATGGATATTCAGGGTCCGGTCTGTTCAAAGCTCTTGGCCCATTTCGTACTTCAGTATTATCACTCACAGCAGAATTCGGCGATTTTTGATCATTCAGATTCTTCACCATCTGGGTATTCTGATCAGAAACAGGTTTCAACGGCTGGTCTGAAATTTTTTCTGTCTTTTTGTCTATTGGTTTAGGCTCTTTTTTAACAATCTTTTTCTCTTCTCGCTTTTTCACTTCCGGTTTTTTTTCCGGTTTAGGCAGAGCGATTTTCGCAATAGGTTCAGGCTCTGGCTCTGGTGGTTCAGGAACGGATTCAGGTATGGCTGAATCAGAAACAGATGTCTCTTCAGCAGCCAATTGGATCATGGCAACAGCCATAGGAACGGATTCTGATTGCTTTTCAGGTTTGATAGCCTGAAAAAGTGCCGCAGCAATAGAAATATGTAAACAAACGGAAAATAGTATCGGCCAATGTATCCAACGCATAAGATAATTCTTGCTTAGCAGCATGATAGTCAGTTTCAGATAACCACTAGTTTAAATGCAAATGACTATCATATTCAATAATGAATCAAAAACATCTATACCCTTCGTCTTTCAAGTTGCCTCTTTGTTGGCTGCACTCACTCACCCCGGTCACATAGTTATCTATGCTCCCGGGGATTCACTCTCTTGCCGCCGCGACGCAACTTGAAATCCATTGGGTATATACCATGCTGCACACTCTGCTAAAGCCATTCCAGGTTTTGGATAAACAAAATCGACCGACGGCGCTTGCAAGAATCTGTTTTACGCAATTTATAAATACGAAGATTACGGCGCGATTGATCTTCCAACCAGCGTCGGCGACGACGGATACTTTGGTGGATCATTCGCCAGCGCCCTACTTCATTTCTGCTATGTTTCATAAGACATCCCAAGTCAATTTTTTCATTGCAACGAATAATGTTATTCTTAATCCTCACTATCAAGGATGTCAACCAATTACCCAACCAAGCCGGCACATTGCATTTCTACGAAGCTCAAGCAAGTATAAAACCTGAAACCAACTTCCTGTTATGATAGTCTCATATCAGGCTATGAGCTGATTTATTATACAAGCTATTACTGTAAATAGCTTATTAGACGATTTATTCGAGTATAGCGATAGATAACGCTTAGAACCGTCACAAAATGTCATTATTGCAAGCAATTTCGCAGCAAAGTGAACTCAATGAATGGCTCGAATGATTCTACAGTTACTATACCCTATGAATTTCAAGATGCATCGCGGCGGCAAGAGAGTGAATCCCCGGGAGCATAGATAACTATGTGACCGGGGTGAGCGAGCGCAGCCAACAAAGAGGCAACTTGAAAGGCGACGGGTAATATGGTGGAGATGTTGTTATGAAAGTAGTTGTTTACAGCACAAAGCAGTATGACCGTAAACATTTTGAAATGCTCAACCAAAAACTTGGCCTTGACTATCATATCGAGTTTTTTGATTTTGCCCTGAGTCCACAAACTGCCAAGAACGCTATTGGTGCAGATGCTGTCTGTATTTTTGTCAATGATGATGGTGGGCGTGAAGTCCTACAAGAATTGGCAGAGATGAACATCAAAATCTTGGCATTACGTTGTGCCGGGTTCAACAATGTCGATTTAGACGCAGCTAAAGAATTAGGTATTCAAATTGTTCGAGTCCCCGCTTATTCACCTGAGTCAGTTGCTGAACACACCGTTGGGTTAATGTTATGCCTGAATCGGCGTATTCATCGTGCTTATCAACGCACTCGCGATGCCAACTTTTCTCTGGAAGGCTTAACTGGCTTCAACATGTATAAACGTACCGCAGGTATTATCGGCACGGGAAAAATTGGGGTTGCGACGCTGAGAATTCTGAAAGGTTTTGGGATGCGTTTATTAGCACATGATCCATACCCAAATCCAGAAGCCTTGGATATGAGCGTAGAATATGTGGACTTAGATACTTTATACGCTGAGTCTGATGTCATTTCTCTACATTGCCCTATGACACCAGGGAATCATCACTTATTGGATGAAACGGCATTCAACAAAATGAAAGATGGCGTGATGATTATTAATACTAGCCGAGGTGCCTTAATTGATTCTATTGCGGCAATTAACGCATTGAAACAGCAAAAAATTGGCGCATTGGGTATGGATGTTTACGAAAACGAACGCGATTTATTCTTTGAAGATAAATCAAACGACGTTATTCAAGATGATATTTTCCGCCGTTTATCTTCCTGCCATAATGTACTGTTCACTGGTCATCAAGCATTTTTAACAGAGGAAGCGTTAACCAGCATCAGTGAAACAACGTTACAAAATATCCAGCAATTAACTTCTGGAGAAGCTTGTCCGAATATTGTTGGGTGATCTCAACAAACATCAGGAGATAAAATGAAAAAAGCGATTCCGTTAGTGGTCGCCACCTTGTTACTCACAGCATGTCAATCTTCGGGGGTCAATGCCACGGGGAATGTCAGCGTCAGAGATCTGAAGAATCATCATTTTGCTTTAGTCAGTGTCAATAGTGAGGAAGTTTCAAATAAAGAAGACAGCAAACTTTCTATTGCGTTTGATGAAAGAATGGGTATTTCAGGCGCAATGTGCAACAGTTTTGGGGGAATAAGTAAATTAAAGAACAACATATTGACAGTAAAAATTTTGAACAATAGCCGGATATACTGTATCAATGAAAGACTCAATCAATGGGATAATGTGCTCATTGAAATGCTAACTAAAGGAGCAAAAGTTAGCTTAATAGGCAAGCAACTTACATTGGTTAATGGCAAAAACACGTTAGTTTATATTCTGCGGGATCTTGACCAATAACCTTATGTGAAATAGCACTCACTCAGCTTGATACCACATTTTTCCTCGCCTTGAATATGTTACCTTACATTATATTTGATTACCCAGTAGCCTACTGGGTAATCTGTTAATACTAATCCCTAAACTTTATTATATTAATAATTGAAGAGTGGCTACTTAATATCCGGCATCCTAAAAACCTCGCCGAAGCGAGGCTAGAGAGTTGATTTCAATTTCATGTTCTTATGACAACATAACACCAATCGTTAATGTTATGGCAATCCAAACCCCTACAAACGTTATATAGCTCATCCATCTGTTATGCATTTTTACTCTCCCTCGTTATCAAACAAACTTCTTTAGCTGCACGGTAGTGGCTTTGACTGTCTGATACAGAAACCGTACCAACAGTACTCCATATATATTAGTTAAGCAGCATAAGTACCATACTAATATTTATTACAATAGGTATGGAATTGGCAGGATTGTTGTAAAATTGTAAAAATTGGTGTAAAAACAGAACAATACTTGAACGATGAGACTAATCAGATCGTGATATTCAAATCATAAGGGCTAATAATTTAGCCCACGATATAAAAAATCACTCACCTGAACCGGATTCAGTGTGTTGTTTTTCGGGGTAGAGCGATGCACTCCAGTTACTGTAAGTGCAGACAAATATCGAAGGGTCTTTGTTTGAAAACGGTGTAGCCATAGATCTAATTTTTTCTGCTAATTCGATAGATTCCATTGAAGAACTACCAATATAAGTTCCACTAGGAAGACGATGCCATTTCCCGTTAGGAAAACGGATAGATTGGCTGAATTGATTCGCCGTCATCCTTTTATGTAATTTTTCATAACCGTCAGAACCTGTGCCATAAAGTTCTACGCGAATCAAATAACTTGCCATGTCTCTTTCCTTGTATTGACTATTGAACACACAAGTTATCAGTTTTCCTTTACTGTTTAAAGTTGGAAAAGAGAGAGAAAAATCCGATATTAATGGCAATTTCAGAACTTGCATTATATGCCTATGTGTCCCAAAAGTGCTAAATTGCCATTGTTGATATAAAATCCCTTTTATATCAACAAGTAAAATAACTATTCAGGCTTATTAAGAATATGATCTTCCCATTCCACGACATCCACTTCACGCACAGCAATATGCCTGACAGAAACACGTTCTGCATGCATGGCCGATTTTGAACCACTAATCAATGGATGCCACGGTAGCAGTTTTTTCCCTTCACCAATTAAACGGTAAGCACAAGTTTTCGGCAACCATTCAAAGGTGATCATATTTTCACGAGTCAATTTGATACAATCAGGTTCATACCTGAAACGATCTTCGTAATTCTTGCACTGGCAGGTTTTAATATTTAATTGATTACAGGCAACATTGGTGAAATAAATTTCATCAGTATCTTCATCCATCAATTTATGCAGGCAGCACTGGCCGCAGCCATCACATAATGCTTCCCACTCTTGGTCTGTCATTTGTTCCAAGGTTTTCATCTGCCAGAAAGGTTGAGACATAATTTCTGTCATTCCTTATGGTTAAATCACTCTGGTTGTCAGAACGTGCTCATTAAGAGAGACGTTCAACACATCACCAGATTGCAGTGGCCCCACGCCTTCCGGCGTTCCCGTCAGGATAACATCGCCCGGGCGCAGGGTAAAAAAGCGCGACATATAGCTAATCAATGGGATGATTGGCGTTCGCATGTCACTCGTATTGCCGTTTTGACGCAATTCGCCATTTATTGCCAAAGAAAGTTGAGCATTTTGTGGATCACCAAAGTCATTGACAGGGATAAAACCCGATATCGGGCATGATCTATCAAATGACTTACTCTTTTCCCACGGTTGCCCCGATTGTTTAAATTCACGCTGCAAATCACGTAATGTTAAATCCAATGCAACCGCAAAACCGGCAATTGCCTGACTGACCCGCTCCTCATTGGCATTTTTGAGTGTTGAACCAATCAAGACAGCCAGTTCAATTTCATGGTGTACAGAACCCAATTCCTGTGGGATAAAAACAGGCTGACAAAGATCGCAAAGCGCCGTTTCAGGTTTGATGAATATTACTGGCTCTTCAGTGGGTTGAGAGCCCATCTCTTTCATATGATTGACATAATTACTACCGACACAAACCACTTTATTAGCAGGGCAATCCAGCAGTACACCTTGCCAATCCCGATGCTGGTACATAACTTTCTTCCTTATCTAATTTTCAACCCACTTATACCCGTCGTCTTTCAAGGCCCGATTTTCAGTGAGCAAGGAAATGAGTTCGTTGCATAATACCATCCGCCATCATACCAACACTAAGCGCAAAATAGTAAGAACGATTCCAGTGCATAATAGTACGGAAATTTTGCGTTACCCAAAATGCCCGTTGCGCCGGATCATCAGGTATCACTATCCAGCCTTTGGTATTTGCCGGCAGTTCAGCAAAATGCGGAGATGAGATCCCCAACGCCTGCCATTGAGCAAGGGTTTTCCCCTGTTCGGGTTTTATACCTTCTAATGCAACATCAAAGCCAGCAGGCAATGAGATGGCATATCCCCACGGTAACCCTTGTTGCCATCCCTCTTTGTGCAGATAATTGGCAGTCGAAGCAAAAACATCCTCTTTATTATGCCAAATATCTATTTTTCCATCGCCATTGCCATCAGTGCCATAGGTTAAATAAGAGGTTGGCATAAATTGGCTTTGCCCCATTGCACCTGCCCAAGATCCTTTTAGAGTTTGATCTTCATCGATATATTGATTCTCGATTATTTCCAGTGCTGCCAGTAACTGCTTGATAAAAAATACTTCCCGACGCCCTTCAAAGGCCAGAGTGGATAATGCCGAAATGACATCTTCTTTTCCCTGAATCTTGCCAAAACCGCTTTCTAATCCCCACAAGGCAATAATATAGGCTTTAGGTACACCGTATTTACGACTAATTTTTTCTAGCTGAGGAAGGTTATCTTCATATTGCTTGGCACCCTGCTCTATCTTCCAGGCCGGTAACACCCGGTTCAGATAACCCTCCAATGTAATTTTCTTTTCTGGCTGGTTGCGATCGGCCTTAATGACGCGCGAGATAAAATGGATATTGGCAAATGCCCGATCCAACGTTTTTTCGCTGATGCCCTGTTCCCGGGCCTGCTGTTTCAACAAAGCCACATAAGCGGGAAATTGTGATGGATAACGGGGGCCTAATGGAAAATCGTGCACCAATGTTTTGACTTCTGCTTGCGACCTCGCTGCCAATACAGATTGATCGTACGATTGTTTTCCACTGAGTTGCTTTCCACTGAATTGTTTTCCATTAGATGAACTACACCCTACCAGCAAAATCGCTGACAATAAGGTTATCCCGCTGATTAATTTCATAAATCTGCTCCTCAGTTCAGGATCAGGCAGTTGCCAGCTATTTTTTATTGTTTAGTTGTTTTATTTGACGCCAGATGTTCATTGATCAAGCTTTCTATCGGCGGGGGTACTTGCAAGTAAAATCCTTGCTCATTCAACGCTGCTTTTACTTTTTCAATATCAGCATTGGCCAATTTTTTTCTTCCAGATAATGAAATCATCATTGAATATTGAGGTTCACCAAATGTTTTTAACAACTCGTCAGGAACGCGCGAAAAATCGTCTTTCTTTTCAATATAAAGATATGTTTGGTTACGTTTTGGGCTTCTGTAGATTACACAAATCATTGTCATAAACTCTTTTAAATTAACTCTGCGACTTGCTTGAATAATTCACTAACTATAACATGCTTATTATATTTCAGAATATCGTCTCCCAAAGGACGTACTAAGAAAATCTTTTAGTACACTATCCCGGGAAACCTAACCTTGCTGAGTCGAAATATCGATGTCACAATCGCCAATAGAGCTAAAAGGCAGTAATTTTACGCTTTCGGTCGTTCATTTGTATGATGATCAGCCGGAAGTCATCCAAAGAGCTATGCAGGAAAAAATGGATCAAGCGCCTGAATTCCTGAAAAATGCTCCCGTTGTTATCAATATATCTGCTCTCCCTGTTGATGCAGATATCCTAACACTCCACCGGGCCATAGAATCCGTTGGGCTGTGTGTTGTTGGCATCAGCGGCTGTCAAGATGCAAAACAACGGGAAATTATCCTGAAATCAGAACTTCCTTTATTGAAAGAAGGTAAAAGTCAGAAAGTTCTTACTCAAGAAAATAAACCGACTGAACCTATTTTCAAAAAAACTCGTATAATTAATACACCTGTTCGTTCAGGACAAAGAATTTATGCGCCGAATAGCGATCTCATCGTAACAAATAATGTGAGCGCTGGTGCAGAATTAATCGCTGATGGAAATATTCATATATATGGTGTACTGCGTGGACGTGTATTGGCAGGCGCATCTGGTGATCAAGAAAGCCAGATTTTCTGCACCCATTTAAACGCTGAACTCACCTCTATTGCCGGTCAATATTGGCTCAGCGAAAAAATCCCAGAAAACTTTGTTGGCAAAGCAGCAAAGTTACGTCTGGTGAACAATGAATTAACTATTGAAACCTTAGTCTAGCCTTTATAACAAGGAATCGCTTCATGGCACGCATTATTGTTGTTACATCTGGTAAAGGTGGCGTTGGCAAAACCACTTCAAGCGCGGCCATTGCTACCGGTCTCGCCCAAAGAGGAAAAAAAACTGCCGTTGTCGATTTTGACATCGGTCTACGGAACCTCGATTTAATTATGGGCTGTGAACGCCGAGTGGTTTTTGACTTCGTGAACGTCATTCAAGGTGATGCCAGCTTAAACCAAGCGCTTATTAAAGATAAGCGCACAGAGAATCTCTATATTTTGCCCGCCTCTCAAACCCGCGATAAAGAAGCCCTCACCCGTGATGGCGTTGAGAAAATTCTGAACGAATTGGATCAACAAGGATTTGAGTTTATTATCTGTGATTCACCAGCAGGTATTGAAAGCGGTGCATTGATGGCACTCTACTTTGCCGATGAAGCAATTATTACAACAAACCCGGAAGTTTCATCTGTTCGTGATTCTGATCGTATTTTAGGTATTCTGGCATCTAAATCACGCCGTGCAGAACAAGGGAATGAGCCTATCAAAGAACATCTTCTGCTGACACGTTATAATCCCGGGCGAGTGAACCGCGGTGATATGCTTAGCATGGAAGATGTGTTGGAAATTCTGTGTATTCCTTTACTTGGTGTGATCCCGGAAGATCAATCTGTTCTCCGTTCGTCTAATCAGGGAGAACCCGTTATTCTGGATAAAGAATCTGATGCGGGTAAGGCATACGAAGATACTGTTTTACGTTTACTTGGTGAAGAACGGCCTTTCCGTTTCATCGAAGAAGAAAAAAAGGGCTTTTTAAAACGCCTGTTTGGGGGGTAACGCATGGCTTTGTTAGATTTCTTCCTGTCGAGAAAAAAACCGACAGCCAATATTGCCAAGGAGCGGCTACAAATCATCGTGGCAGAGCGACGCCGTGGTGACTCTGAGCCTGCCTATTTGCCTGAAATGAAACGGGATATTCTGGCTGTGATTTGTAAATATGTACAAATTGATCCAGACATGCTTTCTGTGCAGTTTGAGCAAAAGAATGATGACATTTCCGTACTGGAACTTAATGTAACATTACCTGAGGTTGAGGAATCGCCAAAATAACCGCACCAAATGATGCTATTTAATTTAAGGCTATGATTTCTCAGTAAAAAATCGGGATGTTATTACATCCCGATTTGAATTCGCCAAATACCATAAAACTCTTTTTATCCCATCTTTCGCCTGTTTCTCTGCTTATTGTATTTCCTTCTCCATATTCTTTATACGATTGACGAATAATAGGCCATTCGTCTGGCTATTATCGTTTATTTCTAAACTCATCAAGCGTGTATTGTTCTTGAGAGATTTATTTGGCCGAGCAATATCGGATTAAATGGAACTGTAGTCTCTATCACGCTGGTTTCTATCACTCTGAATAGTTTTCCAATATTTCGATGATAGACTCAGCCAACCATTTCCCACGCCAACCCTTAAGTAATTCAGGTTGATATTCCGGTGATTTCAATTTCCAGTGCCAACAGAGCAGTTGATTGATTTGTCGGCGAGAAGCCAACAATTCCGCACTAAAAATATGGGATTCGCTCACCTGAGTAATCAATGACTTAATTTCCTTAAAAGCCTTACGATAACCCGGATAGTCAACCAAGTTGATAATTTGAGCCGGACATTCTTCTGCTGGAATATCTTTGCATTCTGCAACCATAGCCAGCAACCGACGTCCATGACAACGGATCTCCTGCCCGCTCAACCCCAAGGCATCCAATTCCCCCAAAGAAGTCGGCATATAACGGGCGACTTGCCATAAATTTTCTTCACGGATCACAAAGTTAACCGCTAAATCACGTTCTCGAGCCTGATTTAACCGCCAAGCCGCCAGTTTTTTCAAACAGGCTAATTGTTTTGGGCGCAATTGCCATGCATTACCTATATGCTTATAAGCACATTCCGGCATTAATACTTCTTTACGGCGTTGGGAAATCAAAGCACTTTCATTTTTTGCTGCATCTAAATATCCCACCAGCTCTGTTTTCGCCATCAAGATATCGGCCAGAGGCAATAAGTAGTAAACATCTGCGGCGGCGTACTCACATTGCTTGCTGCTTAACGGACGAGCCAGCCAATCAGTGCGGGATTCACTTTTATCCAATTCCACATTCAGATATTCAGCAACCAACGTTGCAAAACCGCATGATATCGGATGACCAATAAATGCAGCCAATACCTGCGTATCAATCATAGGTTCTGGTAAGCACTGGAAACTATTCCCGAAAACTTCTAAATCTTCACTGCCAGCATGAATAAATTTTAAAACGTCTGGATCAGTCAATACTTCCCTGAAGGGTTGCCATTGCGAAATTTCCAGGGGATCAATCAAAGAAAGCTGTTCACCATCAAACAGTTGTATCAAACCTAATTGGGGATAATACGTCCGTGTGCGTACAAATTCAGTATCTAATGCAATTCTTGCATGTTTTTTTGCCCGTTCACAGATTGACTGCAATTGATCATCGGTGGTAATCAACTGATAATTACAATTAAACAATAAAATATCCTTTAAATACATTATGTTACACAACCATAAATACTAAAAAAATATAACAATGTACACAGTTATGTACACATAATCAAAATCTCTGAACATCCTTTACTCGGATAGCTGTTTCTATAGTATTAGACATGCTTTCCACTTGCCACAATTTTGAGAAATTTACATCACACGATATCAAGTAAACATTAAGGTGAGGTATATGAAACGGAGGAGTACCTATACAAGAAAAAACCGCAATTAAGCGGCATTAGAAAGTAAAAAACCAGAAGTAAAAAACCCGCCAGAAGCGGGTTATTAAATATGCTGTATATTACAACAGATGTATTCTGATGTTAGCAATTCTTGTTACATTGTCACCGTCAGGTAACCCTTCAACATAACTTAAGGCGTTATTTTCCAATATAGTTAAGAAATTACTCGCCGAAGCTAGTGTACTTACATCAATATCTAGTGGAATCTGTGTACTAACTAAAACTGTATTAGCATCATCAACACCATCATAACTAATAATGTACATACCCATAACATTTCTCCTTTATCTATGAGATCTATGAGATCTATGAGGTCTTGTACAAGCTACCTTGAATATTTTCTTTTTACCATTTGATTAATTAATAACCCGTTATAAGGTTTGTTTCCCGATGTCAATTTATCGCAGAATTATCCGCTTTTGCTAACTCTTCGTTACGCAATTCTTTACGAAGAATTTTACCTACGTTGGATTTCGGCAACTCATCACGGAATTCAACGAGTTTCGGTACCTTATATCCCGTCAGGTAACGACGGCAATGTGTCTTCAATTCATCCTCAGTTAAGCTGGGATCTTTACGAACAACAAAGACTTTGACTGCTTCTCCTGAGTTTTTGCTCGGAACACCTACTGCTGCCGACTCTAATACTTTAGGATGAGAGGAAACAACATCTTCGACTTCGTTTGGATAGACATTAAAACCGGAAACCAGAATCATGTCTTTTTTACGATCAACAATGTGGAAAAAGCCTTTTTCATCTATGTTGGCAATATCACCTGTTGCCAGCCAGCCATCTTTCAACACCTCATCCGTGGCATCAGGACGCTCCCAATAACCTTTCATAACTTGTGGCCCGCGCACCCACATTTCGCCAGCTTCTCCCGGAGAAACTTCATTACCATCGTTCCCTACCAGCTTGATTTCTGTCGAAGCAACGGGGTAGCCAATACTGCCACTGTAATGAGCCAAATCGTGCGGATTGGCTGAAACCAGAGGGGCACACTCTGTTAACCCATAACCTTCCAGCAAGTGACAACCGGTCAGATTCTCCCATTTCTCGGCAACCACTTTCTGTACTGCCATGCCGCCACCAACAGATAAACGTAATGAAGAAAAATTCAGCTTCTGGAATTCAGGGTTATTCAACCAAGCATTGAATAGCGTGTTAACACCCGATAGTGCTGTGAAACGATAACGCGATAACTCTTTGACCGTTCCATTGATATCGCGGGGGTTAGTAATCAGCAGGTTCTGACCGCCGAGTTCAATGAAGAACAAGCAGTTTATCGTCAAAGCAAAGATATGGTACAGGGGCAATGCAGTGACTACTAACTCTTGACCAATTTTCAACAATGGAGAGTAACATGCTTTGGCTTGTTCCAGGTTTGCCAACATATTACGATGAGTCAGCATGGCACCTTTTGCCACTCCGGTAGTTCCACCCGTATATTGCAGAAATGCCAAATCCTCACCTTTCACATCCGGTTTGACATACTGCATACGATAGCCTTTGTGCATAGCACTACGGAATGAAATAGCATCCGGTAAATGATATTTTGGCACGAGACGCTTAACGTATTTGACGACAAAATCGACAAGAGTTCCTTTTGGCCGAGAGAGTTGATCTCCCATGCGGGTCAAAATAACGTGTTTGACTTTAGTGTTGAAAACAATCTTTTCTAAGGTATGAGCAAAGTTAGAAACGATAACAATGGCAGATGTTCCACTGTCATTAAGCTGGTGTTCCAATTCACGCGGGGTATAAAGCGGGTTAACATTAACAACTATCATCCCTGCACGCAGAATGCCGAACAGTGCTACGGGATATTGCAGTAAATTCGGCATCATCAATGCCACACGATCCCCTTTTTTCAACCCCAGTCCATTCTGTAAATAGGCAGCAAAAGCGCGGCTACGCTCTTCCAATTTACGGAAAGTCATTACTTCGCCCATATTGATAAATGCGACTTGATCGGCATAACGCGCCACAGCATTTTCAAACATTTCAATCAACGACGAATAACGGTCGGGATCGATCTTTGCCGGAACATCTGCCGGATAATGTTTTAGCCAGACTTTTTCCAAGTTGAATACTCCTGAAATCTAATTGCGGTGTAACCACTGACCATAAAACAAACCAGACCTGCATATTTAACAAATTATTAACTCAGCGTACCAGTTTGAAAAGAAACATTGTTCAGGTTGGCGATACACATCACTAATTTAATACAATTAATCACTGCAAAAAATAAAGCGGCTACTGCCGCCTGTATCATTTTTATCTATTTATCAATTACTTAACTAAAAAACTAACACTTGGATGTATAATCCATGGATTATACATCGATTCACTAGTTTTTGACTTAAAGCCACACTATTATTCCAAATGGTTATAATCAGGATAACCCAATAAAAGATAATTATTAAGAATAGAATTTAATATAGGGTTCAGCATATAAAATAGCCTCACATAATGCGAGGCTATTTATGTTATCGTGATCTATTCGATTGGTGAACAAATTTACTCGGTTAGGAGCTTTTCAACAGATACTGGTTGGGATGGTGAATACACTCCCCAAGCCGGACCAAAAGGGTTACCGTAGTAGCCCCACGGGTCAGTGACAACCGAAGAAGGAAAAATCATTCTCTGAGATTCATGCCAGCGTTTCATTCCCGTGACATTCATCACAATATAATTATACGGGCTATTACCTACTTTTCCTTTCTCCAGACCCGTAATCAAACCCACTACAGTTACATAATGGTCTTTAAAATCACTCGGTTCTAAAAAAGCGTTCACGTAAGCATAAACCCGTCCCAGAGAAGCTTCCTCCAAACGTGGAGCGGCATTATCTGCTAGTGGCATGGCAGAAATTTCCAACCGAGTTTGATCTTTTTCATTCAAGACACTGAGAACTTTTCCACCAAAACGCCCTTCATGCCCAATATATAATTCAGGGGCATTTTTAACAGAAAGTAAATTTTCCACCGGCGTTTTAGTCGTTCCCTTGATAGCATCAGGAATTGATACACAACCCGCAAGCATCGCCACTCCCAGCAACAATGTTGCTTGCAGGATGCTTCGACAACATGTTCCATTGAGCATAAATTCCTCCGATCCTATAAAGCTTGATCAAACTGACTATAACTTAGATAGTCATCAATAAGACCTTAACGACCTGGTAATTTTTTCCATGTCACTTCATTACGCAAGTAAACAGGCTCAGCATGTTCAACTGATGTCGCTTCTCCCGCTTCCCACATTCGAATTGCCAATGGCAACATATCTTCCGCATGAGGTAAAGTAATCTCACTGGCTACCAGTGTTAAGTGGCTGTCCAATAATTGAGGATAAGCTTCCCATCCCGTTCCTGCAATGGCCCATTCACCGGACAAGGAACTCATAATCGCTTGCGCTTGTTCAGGTTTTAAAACCGCTTCTGTTTCATCGCCTTGCCATTCACCTTGTGAATTGCGGCTGTATTGTCCCCAATAGATTTCGCCCATGCGTGCATCAATGGCAACCAAAACATTAGTTGCCCCTTTGAGGCGAAACGCACCTTGTGCCATCGTTTTCAGGGAAGAAACACCCAACATCGGCAATTCAGCACCCAATGCCAGACCTTGAGCAATACCAACTCCAATCCGCACACCGGTAAAACTACCCGGCCCACGGCCAAATGCCAATGCATTCAATTGTTGCAAGCTCAAGTTACCCTTTGATAATACGTCCCGAACCATCGGTAAAATACGTTGAGTATGCTCTCGTGGGGAAATCTCAAACTGTGCCTCGACGACACCTTCATTCCAAAGTGCAACAGAACAGGCTTCAGTTGCAGTATCAATAGCTAAAATCCGCATGGACATGCCTTAACTCCGGCAAGAATAGAATTCGAAAAAAGAGGGCTATACTACCATAGTCCCGACAATTATAGCCCCGACAATTTTACTCTGGATGTGATGGGCGTGATTTCAGAAACTCCACTGCTTTTGATAAATCACGGGTACGAGGTGCAGGTGGTAAACTGTTCAGAAATACCTCTCCGTATGGGCGCATAACCAGCCGATTATCACAAATGACAACAACGCCATAATCATCAATATCACGAATCAAACGCCCGACACCTTGTTTCAGGCTAATGACTGCATCGGGAAGCTGTACTTCGTTAAAGGCATCCCCGCCCTTAAGCTGACAATCTTCAATACGAGCCTTAAGTAACGGATCATCAGGCGCAGTAAACGGTAATTTATCAATAATGACACAGGACAATGCATCACCACGGACATCTACCCCTTCCCAGAAACTGCCGGTTGCTACCAGCAGCGCATTACCCGCTGAGATAAATTGTGACAATAATTGCCCCTTACTTGTTTCTCCCTGCACTAATACGGGTAATGTCATACTGGCACGAAACTCTTCCGCCAAACTGCGCATCATTTGATGAGAAGTACAGAGGAAAAAGCAGCGACCTTTGTTGCTTTCAATAAGTGGTTTCAACATCCGCGCCAACCACTTTGCACCACCACTCTGATTAGGTGAGGGTAAATGACGCGGAACACACAATAGCATCTGACGCTGATAATCAAACGGGCTGGGTAGAAGCAGTGTTTGAGCGGATTTCAAGCCCAAACGCTCGGTGAAATGCTCGAGCTGTTCATTGACCGACAATGTTGCCGACGTAAAAATCCAACAACCTGATTGCTCACGAAGCATTTCACTGAATTTGTCTGAGACAGATAATGGCGTCAATGCCAGCAAAAAGTGCCGCCCATAACTTTCGAACCAATAGCTGTAGTTGGGAATGCTGACATCAATAAGACGTTTAAGACGATTGCGATAAATGGTTGCCCGTTCAAAAGCCGCATCCAGCATCGTTGAACGCCCCAAAGAGAGTTTCATTACGTCATAACAAAGCTCCAGCGCATCATCCAATCGCACAAGTGCCCGCTGAACATGCTGCTGTTGCAAAACTTCACGAAGATTGCCCCGATAACTGTTTTCTCCCAACGACAGGCGAAAATCCTGCGCACTTTGACTAAGACGATCTGCACTTTTTTGCAACTGGGCCTGATCTCGCACTTCAGTGCGGTAAGCCATGATGATATCTCTCGATAAATCCATCAATTGACGGCTACTTAGCTGCTGACCAAAATATTGACTTGCTATATCAGGAAGTTGGTGTGCCTCATCAAAGATCACCACATCAGCCTGCGGAATTAATTCACCAAATCCGGTATCCTTAACCACCATATCCGCCATAAACAGATGGTGGTTAACAATCACCACATCGGCTTCCATTGCTTTACGACGGGCTTTAAGGACGAAACATTCCTGATAGCTCGGGCAATCGCTGCCAAGACAGTTATCATTCGTACTTGTGACCAACGGCCAGACAGTGCTGTCTTCCGCCACTTGATGGCAAGTGCTGATATCACCATTATCCGTATGACTTGACCAATGTCTCAGTTTGATCACTTCCGCCAATATTTCAGCTTCCAACTGCGCATTGCCGATGGACTGTTGTCCAAGGCGTTCAAGGCATAAGTAATTCGAGCGCCCTTTTAATAGCGCCAAATTACCCGTAAAACCCAAGGCATTGACAATGGTAGGAAGATCCCGATTGTAGAGCTGATCCTGCAACGCTTTAGATCCCGTGGAAATAATCACTTTTTTACCGGAACGCAAAGCAGGTACTAAATAAGCAAATGTTTTACCGGTTCCCGTCCCTGCTTCCACGACCAATTGT
Organism: Xenorhabdus khoisanae; assembly: GCF_001037465.1. Taxonomy (GTDB): domain Bacteria; phylum Pseudomonadota; class Gammaproteobacteria; order Enterobacterales; family Enterobacteriaceae; genus Xenorhabdus; species Xenorhabdus khoisanae. The sequence continues at coordinate 3,529 of NZ_LFCV01000079.1, read as the reverse complement.
TGCTGCTTTTCGATCACAATCGCAATAGCTGAAGACATTTCTCGCTGGGCATCACGCGGTTTAAAACCCGGGATAGCTTTGGCCAGCATGCCGTTTTTCGCAAAATCGTCTGACACAAACTGTCTCTTTTAATAAAATGATTTATATAAAAAAATATTTAACATAAACAAACTGTTAAAAAGAAAAAACGTAAAAATAAATATAGTATATACACAAATATGTACAAACAAAAAAGTACTCACTACGGCATATAGCAATTGATTTTATAACATTAAATGGGATAAAGGGAGAACGGTTCCAAGGTGAGGATGGAAAGGAACCACTATCACTATAGAACAGAAATCTGCCCTTTAGCATATGGGAATCAGACAAACAATTTTCCGATTTCAAATCGGGAAATCACCACCATCTTCAAGGTGTGATATCACACCTTGGGTATAACGATTTCCATGATACATTTTACCCTCACAGGGTTGGAACTCAGTGACTAACGACGAATATCGTCGGTAGTGAGTTAATGGGCTTTTAAATCCCATTAGCGAAATATTTCGCCGATTGACAGGCCAAAGTGAGGACCACGGTATTCTTCGAGGTCACTGAGCTAATGACCTCGACAACGGGACCCCTTAAACTCAAGGAACCCCTAGAGTTAATTTCACTGCTCCGTTCGAAACAGAAGCGTTCTGAATTAAAGGTGAGAAATCCCACCTTTAGCTAAATCGTTGATTTTGCTTATTTCTGTCACAGGGACAGAGAATAATGAAATCAAGGGGTTGGAGGAAGGCCGCGCAGTTGAAGTGCACGGCCTTAGATGTACCCATTATCCGTCAGGATTAGTTCAGCTTAAAGTCGTTATCCACGAAAATAAATTCAACTTCTAGTGGTTTGTCCATAGATTCAGTGAGTTGTTTTTTAAACTGTACGCTAAATTCCGATCCTCCTCCCGGAGTATACAAAAGAGTGTAATTAAGATCTGTACGGGCATCTGTAAGTTCATAATTTTTGCCCAAGCAGCTAATAATCAATTTTTTTGGACCAAGTTCTTTTTTTACCTTTTCTGAACTTTCATCATCAGTATGTATCTGCAAATGATAGTAATTATTAATAGCGTCATCTGCTGAAAAGCTTATCATTTTCACGCTATTAATTGGTGTATTGTTACTAATTTCTTCCCATGCACCAATATTAAGCTCATCAACTCCTTTTGCATAACCAATGGCTTCCTTATTATGTGAATAACGCATACCAAAACCAACCGTTAAATTCCCCTTCATTCTAAGAGCTGATTCGGGAAACAGATCAGGTGTTGGCTCTGGAGTAGGCTCAGGTTTTGCCTCAGGCTTCACTGGTTCTTCTTTCTTCTCTTCCACAAATCCCCAATCGCACGCCATCATATCTTCTTGCGTTGGTTGCCACGGCACAAAGTTACCATGTTCATTGCGTAGATCGATATGGGTCAGGTAGTCGTACTGAGTCCCAACGGCTACACCATTAACCGCGTAAGCACTCTCTTTCTCTACGGTTAACTCATTTACACGTGGAGTGATAGCCAAATACATCTCATTATTCCCTTGGCAATTCTTCCAAGCAGAACGGGTAACACGCTTGCGTAGTTTTAATTGAATCAAAGCCCAAGAAAACGAACCTACAGGTGCAATAAAGCAATCACACTGATAGTGTTTTGGGTCAAATGGACATTCGTTTTCAGGCTTAATAACGTCAGACATACTATTTCCTTGTTTAATTATTAATTGCTGGACAGCCCGAATATATTAACGAGTGTAGAGGGTTGAATGAATTGATTGGGGTTGTGTGGGGGATGGGACAAGTGGGGAAAATCACAACATTAAATATGTAACCATAGGAATAGTTTCTATTTTAAATGATAATTTTTAATTGAGCTCTGTGTGAATTAATTACGCCAGTTATCTCACAAATTAAGCAATTTCTGATCAAATTATTAGTGGGAGTGATTTAGTGTGGTGGGTCATACTACTGAGTGTAGATGCTCAGTAGTTTAGTCTAAGTAATATTTTATTGATGAATAATAATTATTCGGAGCTAAGGTGTGGAAATAGAAGATAAAGTCAAAATACAAAAGAGCAATGATTATAAAAGTTATTTCGCGGAAAATTGCGGAATAATAGATTCATCAATTGATGGTGCTGAGTTATGTGACATAGTCATACTTAAAAGGGAATCAACCCCAATTCTATTGAGCCAAAACAAGGAAGGGGATGAAGTTGAAGCACAAATATCACTGGAAACTGAGTTGCAGCATATTTGCTCTATTAGAATGACTCATTCCTTATTGAAGGATTTATATGACGCTATAGGCAGGACGTTATCTAATAAAGAGCAATAATACTATGAGCAACGTGAAAAGAAATTTTTCTGCTGTTTGTGCCCTCTTTTATATACCAGAAAAAGGAAAGTGCATTACTCTTAAGTATAATAATGCTTCGCCTGAGCAGTTTATCAATACCGTTGCAATCGCAGCAATACTGCATAAAAATGATAATTCACAGTTACATTTTACATCACCTATCATTCAAGGTAATGTGGATGAAAATGAACCGAAAAATGAAATCCCTGAGTATAACAAGGAGGAGCATATGTCTACTGGCTTAAGTAAGACAGAACTTGAAGCCCTCCTGAGGGCTAACAAAGCCGAAGTTGATGTTGTCGCCGCCACTATGAAGAAAGATATGGCGGAGTGGAGGGAGCAGCAAAATGCTCAGTTTGCCAATCTGAATATTTCGATTCAGTCCTTATCGGCAAAAGTCGACGGAAAATTTGAGGCTGTAGAAGGCAAAATCGATGGTTTAAAATCAAGCATTTCCACAACTCAATGGACGACATCAATAGGGTTGGCTCTAGTAACAATTATTATGTCTGCTGTAGTGCTTGCATCCAGTTGGATAATATCTAGTAAAAGTATTTCATCGCCACCTGAACCCGCAGCGATCCACAGTCAACCAGCAGAGCCATCTAAAACATAACAGCCCTCCCCGCGAGGGCTTTTTCATATCGTCAAGGCTCTGAATTCACCTCCCCCTGCCCCACATTCCACACCGAATCCTCCGGCATCTGGACACGGACATCTAAGCGACAACCTTCGGGAATGTCACACGGCTCACCATCGGCATAGTAAACCTTTTCCCCGTCCACAAGGGCTTTTATCCGCTTGTTCTGGAACTGCTTGGGTAAATGGGTATGCTGACGGTGGAACGTCTCAATCGTGATAGTGCCGTCCTTGTGGACCTTGTCATCAAGGTAGATGAGTTCGAGTCCATTATTGTTCTTCGGGGAAGAGATACCGCCATGCACGCCCCATGCCCCATCGGCGTTATAACCGAGAACACCGGATATCTGATAATGACCGGTGCCGAGTTTGGTGACCGTGGCCCCCTCGGATTCGTCGTTGGTGATGAATTTGCCATTGGGGTGAATTTGAATGATGGGAGAGGCTTTTTTTAGGAAGCCGTTGTTGTCTACGGTGGTGTTTTTTGTCCCCCACAGGTCAACA
>NZ_LFCV01000078.1 GCF_001037465.1 Xenorhabdus khoisanae | reverse complement strand
AAGCTATCGCGGTAGATATATAAACCAGATCTGCCCTTCTCTGGATCAGAGAAATTTTTGGCTTTTGCTGAGTCTTGTTCAGTTGCAAGAGGTACGCTGGCACAACCACTAAGAAGCAAAGCGCTAAAAAGAGAAACCGATAAAAGTAATTTTTTGGTATTCATCATAGAAATAGAACCTTTTATATAAAAGTAAAAGAACTTCCGACCTGATCCTGAGGTGCTTTAATATGCTCGTACTTCAATCCGGATGAAGTAGTCGTCATCCAAGAATAAATAATAGCCACCATCACCTATATTGCGAATATTTTGTATTTGTGTGCCTGTGCCAAAGACTAAACTATTTTCCGCACCGACATAAACTTTCAAGAGGCACTGAGTATCCGTATTTTCCTGTTCAAAACGTATTATTACACCGATTTTCGGTAAGCGAAGTTAGATAGATACATTTGAAAGTTGAATGCGCCTTTTTAACGAAATTAAAATCTTGCGTCGATTCTATTCCTTTGCTCTTGTACCTCATGGTGCGTCCGTATATGGATGAAAATAAGTTTAGGATGATTTACAAAAATAAAGAAAGAATGTTAAGCGATATTATGGCGAAATAAAAAAGTACATAACATAAGTAAAAATAGTAAAGCAGAAGCGGGTTTTATTTGTAACTTGGAGGGATCATCTAAATAATTCGATGAAATAGATGTAAGGCGTGATGGTAAACTGCATTTTTATTTTTATAACCTGAATAATAAAAACTTTTTCTCAAGATCTTAAAATTCAAAAATAATCCCAAAATGTGATTTTTATCACAAAACAACCCTTTCAGAAAAGAGGAGGTACACAATAAAAAAAGCAGGAATTTTTCCTGAATATTTCACATGTTGCAATTTTATAACCCATTTAAAAACTTACCTTATACGATTCAGGAACTAATAATTACTTTTTGTCATTTCATAACCTCGTCACAGCTTCATATATTCATTCTTTAGATAATTATTAAAAAACTAAACACTGGATGGCATGTCACTGTGGACTATTTACCCTTATTTGTTGAGCTCAAAGCCCGAAAAGTATTGCTGGTGGGAGGCGGAGAAATTGCTTCTCGCAAGGCAAGTTTGTTACTGCGTACTGGTGCAGCGTTAACAGTTGTTGCACCTGAATTACATGCAGAACTGCAACCGCGTCATCAAAAGGGAGAGTTTGAGTGGTTACAGGGAACGTTTAAAACCGAATATCTTGATGGCGTATTTTTGGTGATTGCCGCGACTGATAATCACAATCTCAACCAATCTGTTTTTGAAGAAGCTAATATTCGGGCAATTCTGGTTAATGTCGTGGATAACCAACTACTTTGCTCCGCTATTTTCCCATCCATCATTGATCGTTCTCCGATTATGGTCGCGATTTCATCGGCCGGAAAATCACCGGTATTGACAAAATTATTGCGAGAAAAGTTGGAGTCCTTACTGCCATTTCATCTTGGTTCAATGGCAGACATTGCAGGTCGCTGGCGTGAGCGCGTAAAACAGCGGCTTGCTTCCATGCGCCAGCGACGCCATTTTTGGGAAAAGGCATTTAGTGGGCGTTTTGCCACTTTGGTTGCTAATGGGCAGTTACAACAAGCGGAAGAGCAGCTCGAACAACAATTAACTCAGGATAATTCTCGTATCCAAGGAGAGTTGGCGTTGGTAGGAGCAGGGCCGGGAGATCCGGGTTTACTGACATTAAAAGGTTTGCAGGTGCTCCAGCAGGCTGATGTCGTCCTTTATGACCATTTGGTTAGTGCCGAGATTCTGGAATTAGTGCGCCGTGATGCAGACAAAATCTGCGTTGGAAAAAGAGCGGGTAATCATTCTGTTGTTCAGGAAGAAACTAATGCATTCATCGTTAAGCTGGCAAATCAAGGGAAAAAAGTTGTGCGCCTGAAAGGGGGTGATCCCTTTATTTTTGGTCGTGGCGGAGAAGAATTACAAATTGCGGCAGAGGCTGGTATTCCTTTTCAGGTTGTGCCCGGTATTACTGCTGCCGTTGGCGCTTCTGCGTATGCGGGTATTCCTTTGACACACCGGGAACATTCCCAAAGCGTCACTTTTATTACTGGTCATTGCCGTGAAAACGGTAATGAATTGGATTGGCCCGCATTAGCGCGGGGCAATCAAACACTGGCAATTTACATGGGCATCATGAAATCTGCCTTAATCAGTCAAAAACTGATTTCACACGGGCGGGATGCCAATACTCCCGTTGCCGTCATTGGTTGTGGCACTCGTCCAGAACAGCAAGTGTTGACCGGAACCTTATCCGAACTGGAACGGTTGGCACAGGAAGCTCCATCTCCTGCTTTGCTGGTAGTGGGAGAAGTGGCCCAACTCCATCATCAGATAGCGTGGTTTAGGCAGCAATCCGTTGATCAAAATCCATTGACTGATCAAGAAAAAGCGGTTGCTCAAGTAAATCATCCTGCTGTTATCGATTTTGAATAAAGAGTGGTTTATGGACGAAAAAAGACTGACACATTTACAGCAACTTGAAGCTGAAAGTATCCATATCATACGGGAAGTGGCGGCTGAATTTGCCAACCCTGTGATGCTCTATTCGATAGGTAAAGACTCTTCAGTCATGCTGCACCTCGCACGTAAGGCTTTTTATCCGGGAAAGGTTCCTTTTCCTTTACTGCACGTGGATACAGGCTGGAAGTTTCGGGACATGTATGATTTCCGCGATCGTACTATGGAAGAGTATGGTCTTGAATTGCTGGTTTACCGCAATCCACAAGGGGATGAGCTGGGGATTAATCCTTTTATTCATGGCAGTGCAAAACACACTGACATCATGAAAACAGAGGGGTTGAAACAGGCGCTGAATAAATACGGTTTTGATGCTGCATTTGGTGGCGCGCGGCGTGATGAAGAAAAATCGCGGGCGAAAGAACGAATTTACTCATTCCGTGATCGCGCTCATCGTTGGGACCCAAAAAACCAGCGTCCGGAACTTTGGCGCAACTATAACGGCCAGATTAATAAAGGGGAAAGCATCCGCGTATTCCCGTTATCCAACTGGACTGAATTGGACATCTGGCAATACATCTATTTAGAACAGATTGACATTGTTCCCCTTTATTTCGCTAAACATCGTCCGGTTATTCAGCGCGACGGAACATGGATTATGGTTGACGATGATCGCATCGATCTGAAACCCGGAGAAGTGATCAGCCAGCGTCAAGTTCGCTTCAGAACCTTGGGTTGTTGGCCGCTGACAGGCGCTGTGGAATCGGATGCAGAGACGTTACCTGAAATCATAGAAGAAATGTTGATATCGACTACCAGTGAACGGCAGGGACGGCTGATTGATAGTGATCAATCCGGTTCGATGGAATTGAAAAAGCGTCAGGGTTATTTTTAAGGAGACCAGAAATGCCAGCACTTGCATATAATGAAACCATCGCCAGCCAGATCAAACAGCAAGGAGGCGTTGAAGCTTACCTGCGGGGACAGCAAGAAAAGGGATTATTGCGCTTTTTAACCTGTGGTAGCGTGGATGATGGCAAAAGTACACTAATAGGCCGTTTACTGCATGACACCCGCCAAATTTATGAAGATCAACTTGCGACATTACAAAACGATAGCAAACGGATAGGGACTCAAGGCGAAAAATTGGATCTGGCATTATTAGTCGATGGATTGGCTGCGGAACGGGAGCAGGGCATTACCATCGATGTGGCATATCGTTATTTTTCCACAGAAAAGCGCAAATTCATCATTGCGGATACACCGGGGCATGAACAATATACCCGCAATATGGCTACTGGTGCTTCAACCAGTGATCTCTCCATTTTGCTGATAGATGCACGAAAAGGTGTTCAAGAGCAAACGCGCCGACACAGTTTTATCAGCACCCTGCTGGGTATTCGCTATCTGGTGGTAGCCGTGAATAAAATGGATCTGCTCGAATACCGACAAGATATATTTGAACAGATCAAACAGGATTACTTGGATTTTGCAGCTCAATTGCCTGCTGACCTGAATATTCATTTCGTGCCAATTTCGGCACTGGAAGGGGATAACATTGTCACCCGCAGCGAAAAAATGGCATGGCATACAGGAAAGACTTTACTGGATATCCTTGAATCCGTGGATGTACAGACCAAAGCGGCAGAACAGCCTCTGCGTTTTCCGGTGCAATATGTAAACCGCCCCGATCTCGATTTTCGTGGATACAGCGGCACATTATCGTCAGGGGTTTTGCGCCAAGGCCAGAAAATTAAAGTCATGCCATCAGGGGTTGTTTCGACGGTAGAGAGAATAGTGACTTTTAACGGTGATCTGCCATTTGCTGTACCCGGAGAAGCAATTACCGTTGTACTAAAAGATGAAATTGATATCAGTCGTGGCGATCTGTTGGTTGCTGTTGAGGATCAAATGATCGCAGCCCGTCATGCTTTGGTTGATGTTGTATGGATGTCGGAAAAGCCACTGATTCAGGGGCAAAGTCTGGATATCAAAGTTGCGGGTAAAAAAAGCCGGGGCAAAGTCGATAATTTCCAATATCAGGTAGATATTAACAATTTGACACAGAAAGTTGCGGTTGAACTCCCTTTGAATGCAATTGGGCTGGTGGAATTCTCATTTGATGAGCCGTTACTGCTCGACAGTTATGCACAAAATTCGGATACAGGCGGTATCATTCTGATTGATCGTCTGACCAACGTTACTGTGGGAGCCGGATTGGTGCGGGAAATTCAAACTGATGTTTATGAAGAGCCCAAAGAATACAGTGATTTTGAGCTGGAGTTCAATCGGTTAGTCCGTCGTCACTTCCCACATTGGGGAGCGCGTGATCTATTGGGAGGAAAATAAGTGTCTCAAGATAAGGCTGCTGTTTTTCGCTCACCGGTTTCCCAAAATATCGTCTGGCATTCACATGCACTGGATAGGAAACAGCGGGAAACAGTAAATGGGCATTCTGCCTTAGTAATTTGGTTCACGGGATTATCCGGCTCAGGAAAATCCACTCTTGCGGGAGCATTGGAACAAGCGTTGTTTTCGCAAGGAATCAAAACTTACTTACTGGATGGTGATAATCTGCGCCATGGTTTGTGCAGTGATTTAGGGTTTTCTGACACCGACAGGCAGGAGAATATTCGACGAGTTGGAGAAGTCTCAAAATTGATGGTTGATGCCGGGCTGGTGGTGCTGACCGCATTTATTTCCCCCAACAGAACAGAGCGGCAAAAGATACGTGAGCTCATGGAAGTAGGGCAATTTATTGAGGTGCATGTTGATACGCCTCTTGAAATATGTGAGGCTCGCGATCCCAAAGGGCTATATAAAAAAGCACGAGCGGGAGAATTGTCCAATTTCACGGGAATTGATGCAGTTTATGAAGCACCGGAGTATCCTGATATCTATTTGAATGGTTCACAACCCGTGGAAACTTCAGTTGAAAAACTGCTTTTAGCTCTGAAAAGTTACGGTATCCAGCCAGCTTAATTCCCTCGTTAAATAAACCGCGCTGAAACACATTATTATTGATAGTGGAATAATGTGTTTCTACACTCATTTAATTCAATATGTTTCTATTACATCACGTTGTCATATTTTGTGAACGTGTTTTAGATCAGTTTTGCGATAGTAAATAGAGAGTAAATAGTCAGTGGCGTGATGCTTTCAGTTGTGGGATGATTAGCGGGTTTTCAGGGGGGGAGATGGGCAAACTAACGCTACTATTACTGATTCTGCTTGGCTGGTTGCAGTATTCGCTGTGGTTCGGCAAAAACGGCATTCATGATTACGTTCGGGTTAAGTCTGAGGTTGATAAGCAGGAAGTTGATAATCTCAAACTGAAAGCGCGTAATGATCAGCTATTTGCTGAAATCAAGGATCTGAAAGTAGGGAATGAGGCGATTGAAGAACGTGCTCGTAATGAACTGGGCATGATTAAGCCGGGAGAATCCTTTTACCGTATGGTGCCAGATACCTCTAAACAAAACGCGCAGCAATCTTTAAACCAGAACAGCAACTAATTTACTAATCGAAATGAATAATTCAGGGTTTCATTCTCCTATTGGTCATACTCTTATTGACAGTCCTCTTACTGAAATAGTCGCATTGATCCCGGCTGCGGGCATTGGTAGCCGGATGAAATCCGATTGTCCAAAACAGTACCTCAAAGTTGCGGGGAAAACGATCCTTGAACATACCTTGGCAGCATTACTGGAACATCCCCGTATACAGCGCATTATTGTTGCACTGAATCCTGCTGATACTCAATTTGAGCAGTTGAATATTGCCTCAGATCCAAGAATTATCACTGTTATCGGTGGTGAAGAGCGGGCAGACTCAGTATTGGCAGGTTTAAATTATTTGTCTGGCTTGCCGGCTGACAGAACCATTTGGGTTTTGGTACATGATGCCGCTCGCCCTTGTCTTCATCGGGAGGATTTAGATAATTTGCTATGTCTTATTGATCAAAATGTAGATTCTCCTGACGTATGCGGTGGGCTTCTGGCCTCTCCCGTGAGAGATACCATGAAGCGTATGGTATCGCAGCCAGTAAAAGAATCACCCTCAACCAACCATCATACCGTGATTGATCATACCGTTGATCGCAACGGACTTTGGCATGCCCTGACCCCGCAGTTATTCCCGTTACAGCTATTGCGTGATTGCTTGAGCAAAGCACTTGCAGAACAAGCTTGTATCACCGATGAATCTTCGGCGCTGGAGTATTGTGGCTACCGCCCTGTATTGGTCAATGGGCGGGCGGACAATATTAAAGTTACCCAACCTGAAGATTTAGCATTGGCTGAGTTTTATCTATCCCGAAAATCTAAGGAATCTATCGTATGAGAATTGGACACGGTTTTGATGTGCATAAATTTGGCGGAGAAGGCCCATTGGTCATTGGCGGTGTCCGCATTCCTTATGAACAAGGATTAATCGCTCATTCAGACGGTGATGTTGCGTTACATGCTGCCACTGATGCCTTGTTGGGCGCGGCGGCATTAGGTGATATCGGTAAATTATTCCCTGATACCGATCCTGCCTTTAAAGGTGCGGATAGTCGGGAACTGCTGAAAGAAGCTTATCGCCGTATCCGGGCAAAGGGTTATCGGATCGGGAATTTGGATATCACCATCATTGCGCAGGAACCGAAAATGCTGCCTCATATCCCTCAGATGCGGGTTAATCTGGCAGAGGATCTTGAATGTCATATGGATGATATTAACGTTAAGGCGACAACCACAGAAAAACTGGGATTTGTTGGCCGTAAAGAAGGTATTGCCTGCGAAGCGGTGGCTTTGCTGGTAAAGGAATAAGTATGACGTTGAGTGAATTACATTGGCTTTATGGCCGACCGGAAGCGACAGGTGTTGTCAAAGCCTCACCAGAAGATTTTATTGTTCGTGAAGATTTAGGTTTTTCTCCTGATGGAGAAGGCGAGCACTTGATGGTACACATCCGTAAGATTGGATGTAATACCCAGTTTGTGGCAGATAATCTTGCCCGTTTTGCCAAAATACCCTCTCGTTCTGTCAGTTATGCAGGGTTAAAAGATCGCAATGCAGTTACGGAACAGTGGTTTTGTTTACATCTTCCGGGAAAACAAGATCCGGATTTAACCGCCTTTCAGCTTGAAGGTTGTGAAGTGCTGGAAACTTCCCGCCAGAAACGAAAATTACGGATTGGCGCATTGAAAGGTAATGATTTTACTCTGGTATTAAGAGAAATATCTGACCGACAATCCGTGGAAAAACGCTTACAGCAGATATCACAAACAGGTGTGCCTAATTACTTTGGTGAGCAACGTTTCGGGCGTGGTGGTCAAAATCTGGTGCAGGCGCAACGCTGGGCGGAGAACGAAATTCAGGTCAGAGAACGTAATCGCCGCAGCTTTTACCTTTCTGCCTGCCGTAGTGCCATGTTTAATATTATTGCCAGCATACGTATCGCCCAGAATACACACCAGCAGGTGTTGAATGGTGATGCTTTGCAGTTAACAGGGCGTGGTAGCTGGTTTGTGGCTGATGAACCTGAATTAGCCGTGTTGCAGCAGCGTGTCATGGATGGGGAATTGCAGATCACGGTGCCTTTGCCGGGCGATAAAGCATTGGGAACACAGCATCAAGCTTTGGATTTTGAACAGCAATGCTTACAGGATTACGAATCACTCTGGGAATTAGTCAAACGTGAGCGAGTGGAAAGTGCCCGTCGGGCAATGTTGGTGAAGCCAATTAATCTGCGTTGGGAATGGCTGGATAACCAAACCGTCACCCTCTATTTCTCTCTACCATCGGGTAGTTTTGCCACCAGCGTTGTCAGAGAGCTGGTTAATCAGGATCAAAATAATACTGCGGATATTGCGGAGTAAGAGTTTGATTAAGAGCCTAATGAGACAGGCTCTTAATCCATTATCACTTGTAGACAGTCATTCCATGTTTCATGCTCTCCCGGGACATTTGCATTAAGCACATCGTAAAATTTTTCTTTATTCAATAAAGCAAGATAAGTGAGTATAGTATGTTTGCAAGTTATTGAATCATTGATTTTCACATCGTCTCTTGGATACAGTTCATTGACATATGGTAGCTGTTCAGCATAAGGGGGAAGTTTAGGTACCAGATCATTTATATAATTATTAACGGTATTATCCTTGAAATGCTCATTAACATAGGTAACAAATTCATAATTTCCTACTCTTGGGCTGGCAAATAGGCAAGCTCTACAGTGAGGGGCTTTATTATAGATATCTCTCATAAGATAAGTCCCCATTGCAGCACCAAGGCTATGACCTGATATCGTGAAATAGCCATCTACGCCGATAAGTTGTGCGATGGCATCTGCTAGTTTGAGTTGGGAGTAATTAATACCTGTTGTATTATCAGGAACAATCAGATTCAGAGATTGATACATTGAATGAAAACCATCAATAACCGCTTGACCCGGTGTATCAGACCAGGGGTGTATATAATCTATATCAAGATCCTTTATTTTTTCTGCAAAGGTTTTAGTCCCTCGGAGAGCCAGAACGTATTCTCCGGGATTTTTTATTCTCTCAGCAATATATCCATGATTAACTTTTTCATCGGAGAGTATTAATCCTTTTTTATTTGTTTGCGGATTCGTAAAAGTAGAATAATAATTACAAGAGATATAGCCTTTCAGTTTCCAACCATCTTTTTCTATGCGTGGATCGGGAGGGGGCATCAGGTTATTCGGATATTGGTCAAACATAGTTGCTGCGTATAGATCTAATGATGCAAAACTATCGTAGAAATTTACTGTGAACATAGTTTATCTCCCTTGCATTGGTATTATAAAAAACCAAATAGATAACTAAAGTATATTTCACTTTTTAAAATTTACCTGAAATTTAAATGAATTTTTTGTTTTTTATTGGTTTATATGTTATTGGTTTTAATTAAAATCAGATGATTAATGCTAATTGTTCAAAACAATTGTATA
>NZ_LFCV01000077.1 GCF_001037465.1 Xenorhabdus khoisanae | reverse complement strand
TGTTGACCTGTGGGGGACAAAAAACACCACCGTAGACAACAACGGCTTCCTAAAAAAAGCCTCCCCCATTATCCAAATCCACCCCGATGGCAAATTCATCACCAACGACGAATCCGAGGGGGCCACGGTCACCAAACTCGGCACCGGTCATTATCAAATCTCTGGTGTTCTCGGTTATAACGCCGATGGGGCATGGGGCGTGCATGGTGGTATCTCTTCCCCGAAGAACAATAATGGACTCGAACTCATCTACCTTGATGACAAGGTCCACAAGGACGGCACTATCACGATTGAGACGTTCCACCGTCAGCATACCCATTTACCCAAGCAGTTCCAGAACAAGCGGATAAAAGAAATCGTGGACGGTGAGAAGGTTTACTATGCCGATGGTGAGCCGTGCGACATCCCCGAAGGTTGTCGGTTAGACGTCCGCGTCCAGATGCCGGAAGATTCGGTGTGGAATGTGGGGCAGGAAGATGTAAATGCGACATCTGACATAATTGGTCCGAACAACAGAAGTAATTAGGGGCTATTTGCCCCTTTTAAGATCTTGATGTATCAAGGAGCGGTCAGGTCATCTTGAAAAGAATCTTTTCAAAATAATGTATATCATATGAACCAGCACTTGTTATATAGGTTCGCAATCCACTTAAAAGTAGACTTTTGTCGTTGGTTCTAACGCCATTCCAATGATCAGTTATAACATATTCAGTTGATTCAGGACGTATAATTGCATAAAAGCCTATTTGGAAAACAGGTTGTTGGATGACGTATCTATATTCTCCAGTAACGTTATTATAGGTGAGATCACCTATAGATAAATCTTTGGCTTTGAAAATGCCATTGAATGTTCCTGGTCTGTCATCACTATTGATTATAGTGAGTGAAAAATTCTCATCATGACTCGCATAAGTACCATCTATAGGACCCATAATATTATCCTCTGATTTAATGAAATGTTTTTGTCTCTAATTTGCTAAAAACTCTTTTCGCTAATTCAACAGATAAAATAATTTCTGGATATGTTTTGTGGTGGGGATTTTTTTTCTTACTCTCTCATAAAGTGACAAACGGTAAATTAATAAAGTTTATCTATCGACTGATGAAATTTAGTGTGATGGAAATGAAAAGTGTTGTTTTTTTCTTTGACTTTTCCCTATTTGTACCATCCCCCACACAACCCCAATCAATTCATTCAACCCTCCACATTCGTTAATATATTCGGGCTGTCCAGCAATTAATAATTAAACAAGGAAATAGTATGTCTGACGTTATTAAGCCTGAAAACGAATGCCCATTCGACCCAAAACACTATCAGTGTGATTGCTTTATTGCACCGGTGGGTTCTTTCTCTTGGGCTTTGATTCAATTAAAACTACGCAAGCGTGTTACCCGTTCTGCTTGGAAGAATTGCCAAGGGAATAATGAGATGTATTTGGCTATCACTCCACGTGTAAATGAGTTAACCATAGAGAAAGAGAGTGCCTATGCGGTTGATGGGGTAGCCGTTGGGACTCAGTACGATTATCTGACCCATATCGATCTACGCAATGAACATGGTAACTTCGTACCGTGGCAACCAACGCAGGAAGATATGATGGCGTGTGATTGGGCGTTTGTGGAAGAAGCGGGAGAGAAAAAAGAGCCAGTGAAGCCAGAATTGGAGACGGAACCGAAGTTTCTATTGAAGGGGAAATTAACCATTGGCACAGCTCTCGATGGAAATATGTTTGGTTATGCCGATCTGAGTAATTTTGAAAATGGCTATCGCATGGGTGAATGGGAAGAAATTAGCAACAATACATCAATTTCAGAACTCATAGAACTCAGTATGTCTAATGCTAACCTTAACCCCCCACACGCTCTTGCTATTTTTGATGATGTTAATGTTGTCAAGATTAGAAGTGAGCTTGGCTCGAAAAGATTAATCGTTAAATGTTTAGATAAAGAATATGATTTAGGGATGAGTCATGGAGCAGGTACCAATAAAACTCTTATTCATACTCAAACAGAAGGCTCGTTGGCATTAGAAGAATTATTTACCTCATCAGTCGGTAAGACACTTGAGCTTGAATTAGCTTTTTATGATGAGTAATTAATATAGACAATCTCAGTGCTAGAGCATTTCAGGGCCGCGCGTTGCGCGGCCT
The DNA here is from genome assembly GCF_001037465.1 of Xenorhabdus khoisanae. GTDB lineage: Bacteria > Pseudomonadota > Gammaproteobacteria > Enterobacterales > Enterobacteriaceae > Xenorhabdus > Xenorhabdus khoisanae. Next base: position 6,758 of record NZ_LFCV01000077.1, on the reverse strand, counting down.
TCCCCTAACCCCTTGACTTCATTATTCTCTGTCCCTGTGACAGAAATAAGTAAAATCAATACGTTACGTTAAAGAGGATAATTATCCTCTTTTAACCCATTGATTTAATTGAATTCCTGTTCTGTGCAGGAAATAAGCAAAATCAACGACTTAGCTAAAGGTGGGATTTCTCACCTTTAATTCAGCACGCTTCTGTTTCAAACTGAGGCGTGAATTAACTATAGGGACTCCTTGAGGTTAAGGGGTCATCAATCTCTGAGGCTACCCTCTTTAAGAGGGTTGGCTATAAATCACTCATTAATTTTAAACCAAGTGAATAATGTTCACTCAGTTCAATCGGCGAAACTTTTCGCTCAGTCATCGGCTGAAAATTTAGCCTGTGGGTATGCGAAAAATTTCTCACACCTCAGCAACCCTTTGATTACTCCATTCATCCTCACTTTGGAAACTGGAAATATTGAGATGTCCCGCGTGGTCAAAGTGACGTTCTCGGAAAAATCAATGGGTTACAGTGATAGATTGAAAAATAAGCAGACGCCATATTTACAGTCTGGTTATCATTGGTTCCGACGATATTCGTCGTCAGTCACTGAGTTACATTAAGTAACCCTGTGAGGGTAAAAGGTATGGTGGAAATCACCATACCCAAGATGGGATATCACATCTTAAAGATGGTGGTGATTTCCGCAACACCTTTTCTTTTTGTGCCTGACTAACTGTCAGTCGCAAATTAACCGCGTCGCTAAATGATACGCGGAAAGTTTGTGCAACCCTTAATGAGGTGTACAAATTCTGTGAGTAAATATCATTTACGCTCAAAGTCTGATAATGGGATATTGGATTTTGTATCGACGAATTTCGTCGGGACAAATAATCACCTGTTTGCATACCGATATTTTCGGTGCTCAAACTGACCCACTTTAAGAGGGTCAGTTCTTGTCCCGTACAGCAAGACAACCAACCCAAAGCTATGTAAACACACGGTGAACTCACCTTGAAAAACACGGCAAGTTTTTGTTGGGGGTTTGAGGATGTTATTGGAAGGTATTACCCCTGTACGGCAACAGCTCTTGCAGTCGGTTGTTCGGCCACGACGGTAATCGCGTCAACACATCGCGTAACCACACGAACGGATCGAGCTGATTGGCTTTTGCCGTCTCCAGCAGGCTCAGGATATCCGCCAGACGCTGACCCGCACGGAGCGAACCCGCGAACAGCCAGTTGGAGACATGTTGCAGCTGCTGTTCGCGTGAAGTGTAACGTAATGTTGGCATAGGAAACCTCGTTTCGAATAGAACCGGGTTCCAATCCTGACGAAACGGAAAGTCTTCAACAAGGTGAGTTCACCGTGTGTTTACTTTCTTTTATCCGCCTGTTCTGAAAGTGTTCAGGTAAATGGGTGTGCAAAGGGCTTCACTGAGACAACACCAAGTTCGATATTAAATCTTTATTTATCAACATGATGTAAGTTATTTACGATACAAAAGATAAAATTGAGACAACATAAAATAGGCTTGGTTGTCTCAATTTTCAGATATTAATCATTATAAAACAATAAGTTAATCTGCTTGAGACAACCGAGACAACCGAGGCAACTGAGACAACACCGTTTGCTTAACTTATATATAAAGAGAAATAAAATTATGAAAATTAATTTGGAGTTCTTGGCGCAAAAATATGAGTTAGTGACTGACGACGAATATCGTCGGTAGTGATAAAAATTTCTGTATGGCGGCGATCAAGCTGGAATTCAGAGACATACCCGCGATAGTCGATAACAGCAATTACGCCATTAACTAGAGTAACTTGTTGATTTTTATGATGGTCAAAATCTTGACCATTAACTATGGTGGAAATCACCATAGTTTGCGAGTCAGCATAACTGCCCTGCAAAGTTTGTGAGTAACCAGTAGTTACGCTCAAAGTTATTTGCGAGTTACTTTAAGTAACCTACAAATTTCCGATTATTGGACATTGGATTTTGCATCGACGAATATCGTCAGTAGTGAGAGGTCAGTACGTTAAACGTTCCGACCTTGTGAGGGGTGACGACGAATTTCGTCGGTACAAAATCCAAAACAACATGGTCAAAATCGTGACCATCTTTAGGGTGGGATATCACACTTTAGGTATGGTGATTTCCACCTTACCTTTTGCTTATGTGAGGCTAGCAACTGAAAAATTTTTTGCAGTTGATGACCTTACACTTACAGGGTTACTTAATGTAACTCAGTGACTAACGACAAATCTATCAGTAAGCTTGAAGTTAAGTTGTTGAAAAACAATCAAAGCCCGAATTCGGGCTTAGGTCAAAAAATAATCCAATCGGGAATTTCCTAATGTAACTCATGACTGAATGCGTAATACGTTCGCAGTGAATAGCTTGTATTTAATGTTTTGATTTTTATGATGGTTGAAATTCCAACCATCTATCGGTGATGGAAAATGGCACGAAGACAGAAGAAGAACGAACAATTGATAGTCGGCCACCATGCAGGTACAGAGCGAGAAGCGCAGTGATTACCCGCTGCGTGTCGTTGGCTTTGATGAGGTGGCACTATCGGTGATGTTATTGCGGAAAGGTCAGGTGATCACGGTGACGGGAAAGGCTTCTTACTGGCAGGGCTATCAGTTGGCTGTCAGTTCCATCGCTCCATAGGTTCCGACGAAATTCGTCGTCAGTCATTAACACAGGACGTTTAGTGTACTGAGCTCACTTTAGGCTATGAAGATATCAGAACATGTTTGAAAATAAATTAACTGCACAGTAATATATTTACTGACTTTCAGTATAACAATCAAAATGCAAAATGCTTTTCTAGTGGTAAGTGAAGTTGTATAGTAAATTGTATAGAATCCAAGATATAACTTATTTTATGATTTTAAAATCAAAGTGTTACATGCTATGTTCTAAGCTCTTCACTGTCCCATATAGTGAGACAACCAACCCGAAATTATCGGGTAGGCCAAAGTGAGGACCACGGTATTCTTCGAGCTCACTGAGCTAATGACCTCGACAATAGGACTCCTTAACCTCAAGGAATCCCTATAGTTAATTTCACCGCTTCCATTTGAAACAGAAGCGTGCTGAATTAAAGGTGAGATATCCCATCTTTAGCTAAGCCGTTGATTTTGCGTAATTCCTGCTCAGGATGGGAATTCAATTAAATCAATGGGTTAAAAGGGGATAATTCCCTCATTTAACGTAACTTACTGATTTTATGTAATTCTGTCCCTGAGGCAGAGATTAATAGACTCAAGGGTTATATCCCACTATCAGTATGCTAAATCTTATCAGTAAGCCATAGGTAAATAGATTTTATTAATGTCCCACCAACCATTCCGTGCCATTCTAACCAGAAGCTCTCTCCAATATTGATGAACCCATTTTATAGATGTTCACAGGCGGAGAAACATCCCACCGCCTTCATGTTACTTAGCAATGTGTATTGTTGATTAAATGAGGGAATAGCTATGCAAGATAAAAAACCTGACGTATCAAATTTAAAAGACACAGTACCAACACAACAATCCTATGAAGACTTTGGTTATACTGCCGTGCCCGTTGGAGTTCCTATTCCTTGGCCGTCAGAAATTCCACCGGACGGTTGGCTTAAATGTAATGGTGAAGTATTTGATACAGTAAGATATCCGAAACTTGCCCTTGCCTATCCATCAGGCAGATTGCCTGATTTAAGGGGGGAATTTATTCGTGGTTGGGATGATGATCGCGGAGTAGACTCGAATCGCCAAGTTTTATCGTGGCAAGCTGACAGAACAAAAAAGATACAACTAGCGGAAGGTAACGGTGGCAATTACCTAGCCTTATACCAAGGCCCCCTAGATAAACTCCTCTACCCAATCGGCAGAGATGCAATAGGACGCGCTACTGAAAATTCAATTGCTAACAATACAGGCGGTGACGAAACGCACCCCCGCAACATAGCATTCAATTACATAGTCAGAGCCGCTTAATTCGGAGCTAACCATTTTAACCCGCAGAAATTGCGGGTTAAAATGATATGCGCCTAAATTTCGTATCAGGCAGAAGATGTCTAATATAAGGCGTCATTAAGTATCTTAGTTCTTGAGGAGGGCGGTAATGTCCACTGGCATTTGTCCAGAGCGATAGCTCACCTTGGTCAAAGAGTATGCTTCCTGCATAACGTACTGGCTCTCTATAACCTATTGATGAATGACCATCAACTGCATCATACCAGTGGTAATTACTGTCACGTACACTTCTGGCGCAATATATAGTATGAGGATCGTCAGCGGTAATAACAAAGATATATAGCCCATCTGCTAATTTGAGTTTTCCAGTCACCCAATTTCTTAAAAAATATTTTTCAGTTTTTTCCAATAAAAAAATAGACTTACGCTCAGCCGGCCGTTGTAAGGCTTTGTTTTTCTGTAATGGAAGTAAATTTTCCGGTCTTGTCATGTTAAATTTATTTAATAGAAAGATATCAAATATCTCTTTAAATGACATTTCATCATCTTCATCATACATAATGAACTCCTTAAATAGGCTTTCAGATCTGATATATCCTTAATTTATTGGATATATTTAGAGTTGATATAAATTAAGGTTAACTTAAAAGCAGTGGTGGGAAAATTAAAGATAAGTACGTCCATGTATTCATAAAGTGGACGCTATGTCAATCTTTACAAGATAATTTCAACAGGTTAAATATTAATGTGTAAAGCGGGATTTCCCGTCTTTTAACCCCTTGATTCTATTAATCTCTGTCTCTGTGCCGGAAATAATAAAAGTCAATGGCTTATAAATATACTTACTTTAACTATTTGATTATTATCAATTGTTCTAAAACAGAATAATCCGGTTCTCTGCCGGAAACAAGGGATATTTAGGAGTTCTGTTAATTTCTACAAATACGCATAAGTGGGACTGCAGTCCCACTATGATTTGTACAAATCAATTATTTCTTAAATAGTAGCTTTCCATTTTCAGCACGCCATTGTTTGACTCGCTCAAGAATTCCTTGAGGGGAGTCTTCCGCACCTACGGGAGGATAATAAATAACGTCACTTCCATCTGGGTGTTCAGTGAGCCGCTTGAATTCTAAGACAGCATCTCGTCCTTGTTTTTCTGTCTCAAAATCAGCTTTAAAGATTTTTGTGATGAAAGCCAGAAATTCGGCTTCAGTATAATCTTCAAGCTTCTTCTTACTCATGGATAACTCCTATTTTTTATGAATGCGGATATGGTTTTTAGGTGTCACAATTCTTAGGTTATCAATATTATACACTGCGCCCCCATGTTGAATTTCTTTAACATGATGAATCTCAAACACCTTTCTTCCACCAGATTGCTCCGAGTCGACAGTATAGGGAGAACGTTCTTTTCGCAAAAGTTCTTCATTCCCCTCATTAAATTGATTAATAAGATTGGGATCCTTTCCTATTTCACCCCATAACGCAGCCCTAAAATCATCAAATCTGTTGAAAGTTCTTCCTCGTAATTTATCCGCAATATGACTGGGAATAGGCACACCTAAATCTTTTCCGGCACTTTCCAGCCAAATACCACTGACAGATTGACCTTTTCCAGTTACTGTACCCGGATTATACCGCGCCCCATCTTTTTTTAGATAAACATAAATCGGCGGAATGTCCGGAACAGGGGTGACCAGAATATAATCTGCTGGGCGTCTATCTTCCAGTATAGGGAAACTTTCAATGTTTATCCCTGTTGGCTCTGGAATCGGTGTTATCAGCAGCGTGTTGAGAATATTTAACGGAATATGGTGTCCCGTATGATTAGGAAACCTAAAGCCTGGGTCTGCCGGCGTCCTTTTTAGATATTAATCATTATAAAACAATAAGTTAATCTGATTGAGACAACCGAGACAACCGAGACAACACCGTTTGCTTAACTTATATATAAAGAGAAAAAAATTAATTTGGTGTTCTTGGCGCAAAAATATGAGTTAGTGACTGACGACGAATTTCATCGGTAGTGAGTCATAGGAAAGATAATCCATTGATTTTTATCATGAACCAAAAACAGAATCATCTACAGGTGGTGGAAAATGGCACGAAGACAGAAGAAGAACGCACCCTCGATAGTCGCCACGGTCATAGGGAAGATTACCACTGCTCTCAAACGTATAAAAAGCCGTGATAGTAGTCGCCACCATGCAGGTACAGAGTGATAAGAACAGTGATTACCCGTTACGTGTCATTGGCTTTGATGAGGTGGCGCTGTCAGTGATGTTATTGCGGAAAGGTCAGGAGATCACCGTTACGGAAAAGACTTCTTACTGGCAGGGCTATCAGTTGGCTGTCAGTCCCATCGCTCCATAGGTTCCGACGAAATGCGTTGTAACCTTTTCACAAGATTGGTGCGTTAAACGTACTGACCTGCTCACTGAATACGATATTCGTCGTTAGTCATTTAGTATATGGAAAAAAACTTACTGAATTCGGTTCAACTTATGGAAACCCAGATGGTAATTTATTTAATATGAAGGACTTTGGTCATCCTTATGAATATGGTCAATATCGGTTGAAAATCGAAGTGTTGGTGGATTTTGTCCACGGCGATCCAGATCAGCCGGTTATTGTCGGGCGAGCCTACCATGCCAACAATATTCCGCCAAACCGCCTGCCCATGGCAAAAACCCAAATGTCGAGCCATTCGAAATATAATTTAGGTAATGGTGATATATATGAACATGATAAAATATCTTATAAAACAGAAGGCGAAGGTGCTAATCATTATTCTAATGATG
>NZ_LFCV01000076.1 GCF_001037465.1 Xenorhabdus khoisanae | reverse complement strand
AATCACAGCAATCCAAGAAATTAAGTTAAAGGCATTAAATCCTGTAAATTCATTATTTGACGAAGCGCTATCCTTCACAAAAATTATCTCCATAAGTTAAATTTAAACTATCCTATACCTGAGTGATTAAACTTAGGAACTACTTAATGTAATTTTTTATTTCTTATAAGACAGTGTTATGTTAAAAAACCTATTAATGGCAGGTTTTTCTTCTGTAAGTTTACTGACTATTTTTCTCTTGAGCCTTTAAATACGATGCTCGGTTAGTTGCTCTATTGATATAATCGTTGATAGCTGGACTTATGCTGATACCACATAATTTAGCCCAAAGAAGCGTATGTGACATAAAAATATCCGCTAAGGTAAAGTTATTACCTGTAATCCACTCATGACCCTTATCAAATTTCAATTGATTAATTACTTTCTCGGATTCCTTTCTAAAGTAATTAACTAATTCTAAAGAGCGTTTTTCTTCGGGGATAAAAACCAGTTGTTTTAGTAAATTCCAGATTGGAGACTCTAAGTCTGTAAGTGCAAAGCTAAGCCAAGAATTGATGCTTGATTTTTCTTTTAAATCAGACGAATAAAAACTTTTTTCTGGGTATTTCTCGCATAAATAAAGACATATAGATAATGTTTCTTCTATCGATATATCGCCATCCACCATAAAAGGGACTTTCCCGCGAGAGTGAGGAGATATAACGCTAGGGCTATCGTTAAGTAAATCAACTTTGATCGTATCGTACGATACGCCAAGCTCTTCTAATGTCCATAAAACTCTTAATGAGCGACTTTTAGGGAAGGTATATATTTTCATGTGAGATCCATAATTGGAAATGTAAAACTAGCATACACATTCTAAAATTGAGATACAAATAAGACTATATTTATAACGGCTCGCAATTAAAAACAGCCGTGCTCGCATTTATCCGGTTTTTTGGCCCACATTAATTGCAACTGAAAATCACCAAGGACCCATAATAACTGCAAAGGAAATCCGCTCCTCTGATCTTGTTGATTGGCTCGTATGGGTCTAACCCTAAGAGGCTCTCTCTGTCAGCATAGTTGTTACTCCCATTAACAACACTGAAAGAGGTTCCCCTGAGCCTGCGCACTTGGCGGTGTTGGCAGCAGAACCCGACGTGAACTATCGAAACATTCGTAAGCTCGGTTTAATATCCTTTTTGCAAAATAAAGAAAACCCGCGTTATGCGGGTTTTTAGAGCCATGTTCAATTTACTTTGTCATATTTCAAACAAACTCCGATGTAACGTTTGAATCACTTGTTCCGCATCTTTGCCGGGAACGAGCAGGCAGATATTATGACTGCTTGCACCACCACTAATCATCCGAATATTAAAGGATTCCAGAGCGCCAAAAACTTCTTTTCCCAATCCCTTAGATTTCGAAAGCTCATTGCCGATAATTGCTACCAATGCCATATTTTCTTCGACTTCCACACAGCATAACGTGGAAAGTTCAGTCAGTAAGGCATTCGTCAATAAACTACCATTGGTGCTGGTGGATCCAGTGGTATCCAGTGTCAGGGCGATGTTCACTTCCGATGTCGTAATCAGATCCACCGATATATTATGGCGCGAGAGCAGGGTAAAGACTTCTGCCAGAAAACCTCGTGCATGTAACATCTTCAGGCTATGCAGAGTCAGTAAAGTTTGTTTGCGGCGCAATGCCAACGCACGAAACAGCGGTGGATTTTCTGTTTTATCACAAACCACTGTGCCGCCCGCGAGAGGATCTTTGCTGGAGCCGACAAATACCGGAATGCCGGAGCGAACGGCCGGCAGCAATGTGGCAGGATGGAGAATTTTGGCGCCAAATGTCGCCATTTCTGCCGCTTCATCAAAAGCAATTGTATTGATGCGTTTAGCGGTAGGGGCAATACGGGGATCGGTGGTATAGATGCCCGGAACATCTGTCCAGATATCAACGCGTTGTAATCCAAGCGCTTCGCCCAGCAAAGCGGCAGTATAATCACTGCCTCCCCGTCCCAGCGTAGTTGTACGGCCTTTTTCCTCTCTGCCGATAAAACCTTGAGTGATGACAATCGTATTGTTCAAGCGAGGATGAAGGTGCTCTATTGCCAAAATATGGAGTTGGAGGGTATCTGGTTCTGCCTTTCCAAAGTGAGCACTGGTCCGCATGATCCGGCGGATATCAAACCATTCTGCATCCGTATTGCGTTGGCGCAGCAGCTCGGCAAACAGCAAGGTGGACATCATTTCACCGTGGCTAACCAATTCATCAGTCAGTGCTTCTGACGTGGCAAGAGACGCGGCTTCTGACAGCATCTCAATATTTTCCAGCAGACGATCAATTTCCTCGCGGATCACGTTCGCATCATTCAATCGCTCAATAATTGCATATTGAATGTCACGGAGCTGTTTCAGGTAACTCTCCCGTTTATCGTTATCGCAGCCAGCCGCTAATGCAACCAGCAAATTGGTCACGCCAGAGGAGGCTGACAGAACAACCACGCGAACATTGGCGTTTGCCAAAATAATATCGGCACAGTTATTCATGGCATCAAAGTCAGCCACACTCGTACCACCGAATTTTGCTACAACATACTGCGAATTGGGAGATGAAACAGCGCACATGGATAATAACCTTTTGTTCGAAGAATAGGCTTTTAGAAATATCGGGTTAGGCGCATTGAGTCAATGTTTGGTAATTAAGCATAAATAATTTTCATGATGGAAATAAAATTATCGTTTTTGCCTATCTCAACAATTAGGGCTGGAAATCACTGACTATTTTGACCAATATCAGTAATTACAAGGAAAGGGAGATTAATCACAGAATTAACCCGTTACAATCTGTGCATTCCTATTGTTTATTGACAGTTGATAGAGAGTATCATCCATGAAAAACATCAACCCCAGCCAGACTGAAGCCTGGAAAGCATTACAGCAGCATTTTGAGCAAATGAAGAATGTGCATTTGCGGGATCTGTTTGAACAGGATAAAGAACGGTTTACGGCATTTTCTGCGACATTTGATCAGCAGATTCTGGTGGATTATTCCAAAAACCGCATTACTACGGAAACACTAGAAAAATTACAGGCACTGGCACAAGAAACTGATTTGAGCAGCGCAATCCGCAGTATGTTCTCCGGCGAGAAAATCAATCGCACAGAAGATCGCGCTGTGCTGCACATTGCCCTGCGTAACCGCAGCAACACCCCGATTATGGTGGATGGGGAAGATGTCATGCCGCAAGTGAATGCGGTGCTGGCAAAAATGAAAGCATTCAGTGAGCGTATCATCAGTGGTGAATGGAAAGGTTATACGGGTAAAGCCATTACTGATGTGGTGAATATTGGTATTGGTGGCTCCGATCTTGGCCCGTATATGGTAACCGAAGCACTGAAAGCCTATAAAAATCACCTGAATATGCATTTTGTTTCCAATGTTGATGGAACTCATATTGCTGAAACACTAAAAACTTTGAATCCAGAAACAACCTTGTTCCTGATTGCTTCCAAGACTTTTACCACGCAAGAAACGATGACCAATGCCCATTCTGCGCGTAATTGGTTCTTGCAAAACGCCATTGATGAAGCACATGTTGCCAAACATTTTGCAGCATTATCAACCAATGAACAGGAAGTCAGTAAATTTGGTATCGATCCACAAAACATGTTTGAATTTTGGGATTGGGTAGGGGGACGTTATTCGCTCTGGTCTGCGATTGGCTTATCCATTGTACTTTCCATTGGTTATGAAAATTTTGAACAGTTGTTGAGTGGCGCTCATGCGATGGATAAACATTTTGAGCAGACCGCCTTTGAACACAACATTCCCGTTTTGTTGGCATTAATCGGCATTTGGTACAACAATTTCTTTGGCGCAGAAACTGAAGCGATTCTGCCATACGATCAATACATGCATCGTTTTGCTGCTTACTTCCAGCAAGGCAATATGGAATCAAACGGTAAGTACATCGATCGTAATGGCAATCCGGTCAATTACCAGACTGGGCCGATTATCTGGGGTGAACCGGGCACTAATGGTCAACACGCTTTCTACCAACTTATCCATCAGGGAACCAAACTGATCCCGTGTGATTTTATTGCGCCAGCAATTAGCCATAATCCGGTTAGCGACCACCATAGCAAGCTGCTGTCCAATTTCTTTGCTCAAACTGAAGCGCTGGCCTTTGGCAAAACACAGGCTCAGGTAGAAGCAGAATTTGCGGCGGCTGGAAAAAATGCCCAGGATGTGGCGAATGTTGTACCATTCAAAGTATTTGACGGAAACCGTCCGACCAACTCCATTTTATTGCGCGAAATTACGCCATTTAGTTTGGGCGCATTGACTGCCATGTATGAGCATAAAATTTTCGCTCAAGGCGCAATTCTGAATATTTTCTCATTTGATCAATGGGGCGTAGAGTTGGGTAAACAATTGGCGAATCGTATTCTGCCTGAATTGCACGATGTAGAAGCGGTGAACAGCCATGACAGTTCTACAAATGGCCTGATTAACCGATTTAAAGAATGGCGATAATCTGACTCCCTCTTATGTCATTCTTCCTCCCCTCAATAATATAGTGTTATTGAAGGGAGGTTTTTTATGATTTCTATAAATTGTTCCCAACTTTTTATTTTATTAGTCTGCAACATGATATCCTCATTCCCCATTCGTTGTGCTGTCGGGGAAACTGATATTCCCGGCAATGGGAAAATGACATGGCAGATGACACAATATTAACTTCAACACCTATCCACTGGTTTTCGGCAGACGAAACCGATCTTCCTGACGATATTTTAAGCTGGCTGATAGAAGTTGGCTCAATGACGCGCCGCTTTGAACAACACTGTCAGCAGGTATCTGTTGCTCCTTCTCGGGAATGCTTCATCACGGCAGAAGAATTAGACGATGAAAGTAAGCATTTACCTGTAAGCGAAAAATATTGGTTACGCGAGATTGTCTTGTATGGAGATAATATCCCGTGGCTTTTAGGTCGCACTGTTATTCCGGCAGAAACACTAACTGGCCCGGATCGAAAATTGGTTGATGTAGGAACCGTTCCACTCGGGCGTTATCTTTTTAGTGGTAATAATCTGACGCGGGATTATATTCAAATAGGCTGGCAAGAGTCTCGTTGGGTGCGGCGTTCGTTATTGAGATTATCAGGTAAGCCACTGCTGCTCACAGAGGTTTTTCTGCCAGAATCGCCTGTATATAAAACAAACAAAATAAAAGGGGAGAAATAGATTGGAGGTCAGTATGACGCAAAATAAATGGCGTGCCTATTGCCGTTTAATGCGTATCAATAAACCCATTGGCGTATTATTATTAATATGGCCAACATATTGGGCATTGTGGATCGCCGCAAAAGGTATACCAAATTTACATGTGTTGTTAGTATTTACTATCGGTGTGTTTTCTATGCGTGCTGCGGGATGCTGCATTAATGATTTCGCAGATAGAAAATTTGATGGGTTTGTAGAACGGACAAAATCTCGTCCTTTGCCTAGTGGTGATATCACCGAAAAAGAAAGTAAAATCTTGTTTGCCACGCTGGTGCTCATCTCTTTTGCGCTGGTTCTTACGCTGAATAAAATGACGATTGCATTGTCGTTCGTTGGTTTGGCGCTGGCGTGGAGTTATCCTTTCGTAAAACGTGTCAGCCATCTGCCACAAGTTGTGTTAGGGGCTGCCTACGGCTGGTCAATTCCGATGGCGTTTGCCGCAGTAAGTGAGTCCTTACCTTTGGAGTGTTGGCTGTTATTTTTAGCCAACGTTATTTGGTCAGTAATTTATGATACACAGTATGCGATGGTTGATCGTGATGATGACCTAAAAATCGGTGTGAAATCGACGGCTGTGCTCTTTGGACGCTTTGATAAACTGATTATTGGTATTCTGCAATTTGCTATGTTGGGTATTTTGGTATTGATCGGCAATATAGTGAATTTGGGGGGAATATACTACTGGACGATATTGCTGGCAGCGGCGTTGTTTATTTATCAACAAAAACTGATCTCAGGCCGGGAAAGGGCGTCTTGCTTTCAAGCTTTTATGAATAATAACTACGTTGGCCTTATTTTATTCCTTGGTGTCTTTTTCAGCTATGTCTAATATAACGGGCGGTATTACCGCCCGTTAATCGTTTTATGCTCAGTGTAACGCTATTATCCTGGCTCTTTTTCCTGTTCAGGGTCATTTTGCTCTGGTGGCATACTGACGCTCTCAATTGTCAGGCGAATTTCAGGTGACATCAACTCGCTCAACACATGGTAAAGTGCCTGAGCGTTGGTTGTAACTATAGTGCCACTATTTTGAGCGCCACTCTCTTGAATGTAACCTTCTTCGCGTAGCGTGTTGACTGAACAGGCGAAAACCGCCTTGTCAAAGAACTCTGGTGCATTGATGCCATGCAGCACTGATAAACGCTGTGCCAACATCCGGCTCTCTTTTTCCAGTACACCACGACTGATGTCTGGGGTGGCATTCAATAAAGAAAGCGTAATTGCATAGCGTTGCAATGTTTCTCTGATACCCGCCGCCAGTAATTGCAGTGGGCGAATGCGGGCAGGGTTCAGTACCAACATTCCTTGCTCTTTGTTACAGATAAGGCATTGACGCGCCAGTTCATCAATCAGGGTATTGACGACTTGGGGAAGCGTTTCCTTACTGTAACGCATGAAAAGTTCCTGCTTGATTAACGGATAGATTAACTCTACCTGCCTGAGCAATTCACTGCGACTAATACGACGGTGATGCATCACAATGCTGGTAATCAAGGATGGCAAGATCAACAAGTGCTGGATATTGTTGCGATAATAAGTCATCAATACCGCGCTTTCGCGTGGCAGGATAATGATATCCCCCAGACTGTCTTTCTCGACTTCAAACTTATCCATCAGCAAGGCATGATCCAACAACTCTTCCGCTGTTTTGTTCGGTACAGTGATATCGTTGGTGTAAGGCACATTGTTCAGCAATTGCAGATAACAATCTAACTGCTCAATAAGCTGCCTGCGAGTAAGTGCTCGCTGGCGTGACGACAGCAATGCCGTAGTGCATAAATTGATAGCATTGGCGGCGGCGGCATTATTGATATTGACCATAATATTATCAGCCAGTTTGCTGACTGTTGGAGACAGCCATGTGGGGCGCTGGGATTCTATTGGGTCAATGGAATCACGCCAATCTGGAACATGTTGGTTAAGGTACTGTACCAATGGGATCGGTTCGCCAAAGTTCACATAACCTTGTCCCAAATTACGCAGCTTGCGCAGGCCATTCACCATCTGGAAAAAGCTTTCTTTTTCTTTGGTGGCACCCCGCAACTCTTTGGCGTAAGTCGCCACTTCCATCACATGCTCATAACCGATATAGATCGGTACAATCGTGATTGGACGGGATTCCCCACGCAGCATCGCTTGCAAGGTCATGGAGAGTGTACCCGTTTTCGGATCAAGCAGACGCCCGGTACGTGAACGACCACCTTCGACAAAGTATTCAACCGAATAACCACGGGTGAATAATTCACCGAGATATTCGCGGAAGATCGTCGAATAGAGCTTATTGCCTTTAAATGTACGGCGGATAAAGAATGCACCAAGACGGCGGAATATCGGGCCGGCGGGCCAGAAATTCAAGTTAATGCCCGCAGCAATGTGTGGGGGAACCAGCCCTTGATGATAAAGTACATAAGAAAGCAGCAAGTAATCCATATGGCTGCGATGGCATGGAACATAAACCAGTTCATGGCCATCTTGTGCCAACCGGCGAATTCGTTCGGCATTATGAACATTAATGCCTTGATACAAACGGTTCCAGGTCCAACTTAACACACGGTCGGTCAAGCGCACTGTTTCATAGGAGAAATCCGCAGCAATCTCTTCCAACATATTGATGGCATTCTGCTTCGCCTTTTCGGGAGAGATTTTCTTGCTGCGTGCTTCATCAGCAATCGCTTTTTCTATCGCCTTTGAAGCCAATAACTTATTGAACAGATCTTGTCTGGCAGGCAAACGAGGCCCAACAGCCGCGAGACGTTGACGGGAATAGTGTATCCGCGCAACACGAGCGAGTTTATTGGCAATGATATCATCCGCACCGTGTTCGTCAGCCATACGGCGTAAAGAAACAGGCGTAGAAAAACGCACAAAACTATCCCGCCCAAGCCACAGGATCGCAAAAAACTTCTGCACACCATTTAGCAGACGTAACTGCGGTGCTGTGTTCCCTTCATGTCCTTCACGCCCGGGAGAACGGCCAAACATCACGGAAACTGGCACCATCTGGATATTCAAATCAGGATTATTGCGATGCAGATCCAGATAAGAATGAAAGATTTTCACAGATTCATGTTTTGGTGCATAACAACGGAACACACGTGGGCCGTTATCAATAAAGACACAACTAGGAAGCTGAGTGTCCCCAATTTCCAAAGGATTCAACGGGTCCGGCAGATCTTGCGCCAGACATTGTTGACGCAGGGTCAATAAGTCTGTTTTTGAATGGTACGGCAGTACATACAAAATGGGCCGTGTCGTATCAAGACGCAGCTCAGCAATGGGATCCGTAGGGATAAGTTTACTTTTTACTAATAATTTTAGTGGTAAATTCAATAACTTATAATATATTTTACGCCAACCTGACATAACTGCTTTAAGCCTCTTGTTAGCAACGCGTCGCAAGGATACCAGAAACAGATTTTGAGATCTGTGGAAATAAGACAATAATAAGGACTAAAAGTTATATGACCATACAATCATTAAGCTCATTTAAGAAAATTATCATGGCAAATCAATCAACAGGTTTGATCCGCATCATCAAAGCTGCGGGCTATTCAGCGAAAGGAATTAAGGCTGCTTGGCAAAATGAAGCTGCATTTCGGCAGGAGGCAGTGACTGCCATATTTGCGATCATCACCGCATTTTCTTTAGATATTAGCTTAATTGAGAGGCTCCTGCTGATCGGTTCTGCCATGCTTGTCATCATTGTTGAGATCCTTAACAGCGCCATAGAAGCCGTCGTGGATCGTATTGGTAGTGAATACCATGAATTATCGGGTCGAGCGAAAGATATGGGATCAGCGGCTGTATTGCTAACCATAATTCTTGCGCTGTTTACTTGGGGAACAATTCTTTGGTCGCATTTCATGCGCTGACATAATGTGTTTTTCATCAAAATACGTTATTTAGTTGCTTTTACATGCTAGCAGGTTCCCAATTCTAATTTACCTGTATATACTCACAGTCTGACTGTATAAACAAACAGGGGGCGAAATGAAAGCATTAACTGCCAGACAGCAGCAAGTCTATAACTTGGTGCGTGACCATATTTCGCAAACGGGTATGCCACCAACACGTGCTGAAATCGCGGCACGTCTAGGTTTTCGTTCACCTAACGCGGCAGAAGAGCATTTAAAGGCTCTGGCACGTAAAGGGGTGATAGAGATTATCGCTGGTGCATCCAGAGGTATCCGTTTGCTTCTCGAAGAGCAAGGTGAAGGTGCGGGATTACCGCTAATCGGTCGTGTTGCTGCCGGCGAACCACTGCTGGCTCAGGAACATATCGAAAGTCACTATAAGGTTGATCCTGAATTATTCAAACCAAGTGCTGATTTTTTGTTACGTGTCAGTGGAATGTCCATGAAAGACATCGGTATTATGGACGGAGATTTACTGGCTGTTCATAAGACACAGGATGTTCATAATGGGCAAGTTATTGTGGCGCGTATTGAAGATGAGGTCACAGTAAAACGTCTTAAACAAACTGGGAACAGAATTGAACTGATTGCTGAAAATCCAGAATTCAAACCGATTGTTGTAGATTTGAGTGAACAGAGCTTCACTATTGAAGGATTGGCAGTAGGTGTTATTCGTAGCGGAGACTGGTTCTGAGCGTAAAAACGGATAATTGCACTTTGCCATTCTGAGGCGGTCATTTTTCCCGGTTCCCGTTAAACGTAGATTAAGCGGTGACATGAGGATATGTGAGTGCATTAGCCATGACCGCCTCACCGTTTAATCAGGTTTTAAACATTATCACCTTATTTCTTTTTATTCTCTGTAATTGAATGATTGTGCTCGCATGTATCTCGTTCTGTGCAGGAATCGATTTCATAGCAAGAAGAGCACAAACCATGCACTTCTATCACACTATTTCGTAAATGAAACCCCGTGCCTTGTGCTAGCTGCTGAATAGTGGATTCAATATCTTTCGCGTCTTTTTCAGTTACGGAGCCACAGTCTTCACAGATAAACATCGCTGAGGTATGGCTGGGTTCCTCAAAATGATGGCAGAGAACATAACTGTTTGTGGATTCTATTTTGTGAATAAAACCTTGTTCCAATAGAAATTCTAAACCACGATAAACCGTTGGCGGTTTGGCTTGTGGTTCGACTTCACGCAGCAAATCCAGTAAATCATAGGCACTTATTGCGCTGGGCTGTTCAGCGATTAGACGAAGAATTTCAAGGCGTTGAGGTGTCAAACGAACCCCTCTTGACAGACAGATTGCCTCAGCCTGTGCCAGCAACTTTTTTTGATTGATAGTTTTCATTACACCTCTCACACCTACACGATGCTAATGACTTTAATGTTACCATGTTTTTTGGCCTGAGAGTGGACTCCACGCAATGATTAGCGCTTTTCTGGCGCCTGATATACATAAGGCGGCTGGCTATCTTGGCATTATGTGACATGCCTTTACCAATTAAATAATATGCAGATTGAAAATCAATCGGCGGATAAGAACAATAAAATGGGCTAAAAAACGGAAAAAATAAAAGTGAAAATAAGGGATAATATAAATAATCAAATTGGTAAATAAGAGTGATGATATGGAATTAACAATTCATTATTTCAATATAACTATAGTTATAGTCAATAAAGAAAATAATATTCTCATATTATTACCAATAGAGATAAATTATAGTGAACAAGACAATAAGTGACCATTGCTCCAATAATTCCATTTAGGACGGAAATAAATTTCAGTATCATAAAATACAGATTAATGGATTAAAAATGAAAGAGTTACTACAAAATCACCCGAAGAATAGAAGATTTCCTGTTGATGGTTTTAGGATAGTCAAAGCAATCCTCAAAGAAAGAAAAGGAATGAAGTTTCTTAAACCTATTCAGGCAGTTGGCTTAAGTATACTTTGGATTGCAACACTGTTACTGAGTGGGTTATCGATAGGGATAACGGGATTGATTTTCAGTGCCAGTAACACACCTTTCATGGGTTATATACTTTGGGCTGTATTGATTGGTTTAAGCCTAATCGGCGTATTTCTCTCTATTTATAGTTTCCGATGCCTCAAAAACCTGCCTATTACTGAGCAGAAACGTTATTACTCGCAAGCAAAATGTGCTGTTTTGCCGGAAGAAAAACGTCAGGCATTGCGTTTGCATGTAGTAAGTTGTTATTACGATGGTTTTTGGACAGAAACGTTAGAGCATTATCCTCTGAAAAGTCGAGTTGCTCACGATAACTATCAATATCGTATTCTGCCTTTGTCTGATGCAGAACCTCACCAATCTCAAGTTTACCAAAATTGGGGTATTCTTGATGAAAAAGATTATTGGAAAATATTGCATGAATTATGGGCAGGAATGCACTCAGAACGTTTTGCTGCTGATGCGGTTTTTACCGATGGAGAAATGTTTACGGTACTGGGCAGTCTGATTGAAGAACCACCAGAGTATGTACAACAATGCTCTCGGTCAATTGATGGGCGTCCTCCCGCTTTGCTTTGGGGATTTGATCTCTGGCGGGCAATCGTTTTGAGCCGGAACTGTTTTTCTGCGGGTTATATCAGTGAAGAAACAGCGTGGATAAATATACTGAAAACCGCAGATTATGTTTATGAAGTTTTTGGCAGCTTTGATGCGTTTTACACTAATTATCGGTTAGGTAACGCTTATTGGAGCCGGGATTTTGACACGGTAAAAGGGCGTTTAAAAGAATTCCGGTTTTATAAAGAATATTGTGATTGGCCTATAGCGCAACTACCTTGGCCAGATCCGAAAGGCATCTTCATGGAACAATATATGAAAGATGGTTTTGCTGATGTCGTAAATTCTATATTACAAGATCAGATGGAAGACCCGATCAACGATGAAATAATCGATGAAGATAGTAACCATACTGAAATTCGCATTTTGCATTGAATAGTTACATTGATCGCCTGCTTAGATAGGCAGTTACTCTATATTGCAAAAGGAATCAAAGATTCGTGACCTTCATTGGTAGTTAAGGAAATTTGCTCAGATTTATGTACTGTATATAACTAATTCAAACTTTTCTTAAACTGCTGCCTTCATCTGATCAGTTGCTGAACGACTTCGTGGTGACTTCAAACAATTTCAATATAGGCGAGTGATCTTACCATGCATGTTACTCCGTTGTTTGGGAAGTGTATTAAAAGGAAGCAGAGATACGTGTGAAATGTTTGAGCATTTTAATGTTGATGAATTTATTGATTTGTTAGATGACCCAGAAAATACACAGCAATTTAATCGGGTCATTTTTGATATATTGAGTGGGGATAAGGGAACTTAAATGACAATATATGAGTTAACAGAGGATTCGTTGATAAAAGTTGAAATGACTTCATTTGAGGCAGAAAAGTTGAAGGAACGGGAAGACATTCAGCGCCTCTTAAAATTAAATATTGAAGCTATTAGCCCTGATACATTGGTGATCGCAGAAGAATATAGCCATTTTGTGGATTCTAATCGTCGTCTTGATTTACTCGGTATTGATAAGTCAGCAAATCTTGTCGTTATAGAGCTAAAGCGGGATGATGATGGTGGCCATATGGAACTCCAAGCGATACGTTATGCTGCTATGGTTGCGAATCTGACTTGGGAGCAAGTAGTTAGTGCTTACAGGGACTTTTTAAATCGAATGAGGCAAGATATTGATGCTGAAAGTTCGATATTGGACTTTCTGGGGTGGGACTCGCCACAACAAGGTGATTTTGCTAAAGAGACACGTATTGTCTTAGCTGCTCGTAACTTTTCTAAAGAAATCACCACATCAGTTTTGTGGATGAATGATATGGGTCTGGACATTACTTGTGTTCGTCTTCAACCTTTTCGAGTTGGTGAAAAACTCTTATTGAATGTTGAGCAAATTATTCCCCTTCCTGAAGAGATGGATTACCAGATAGAAGTACGTCATAAAAAGCGAGAAGAGAGAGCGGCCCGCAATAGCGAAAAAGATCACTCATCGTTGACTTTGTATGTCAATGGAGAACGTTATCAGCAAAAATTCCGTAAGTCAGACATTGGTTTCTATACGGTTAAAGCACTTGAGGAGCATAAGCTCATCAGTGAGCCGGTTTTTTACTTCCTCCGGTATAATAAAACGTGTTCGTTTCAGTTACTGAAGAAATTCGAAGAAATCAAAGGTACTGAAGATAAATACAAAAAATATCGTACTCAGTCAAAACCTGAGTTTGTTTACCAAGATGAAGGATATTACATCGCTCGGAATTGGAGCCTTTCTAGTACGAACCGATTTATCAATGAAATTCAAGAAGCATTCTCAGCACTACGCTTTGAGTGGGATTAATTCGGTTAAACTTGGCTGAGTTTGAAGCTATCCTTCCCGCTCTGTATAATTGCCCGCCTTGGATATCTGGGGGAAGTTTGTGCTCCCCCTAAATATCTCCTAATGGCTAAATAAGTCGAAATAGACCAGAATATAAAGCGGCGGTATCGGCGCTATCTGTTTGATTTTTAAATGAGGTTTATGATATGCACCCATCATCCCGCTTTTCCGTTGCACCCATGCTCGACTGGACTGACCGTCATTGCCGTTACTTCCATCGTCTATTAAGTAAGGAAGCGCTGCTTTACACCGAAATGGTGACAACAGGCGCGATTATTCATGGCAAAGGGGATTATCTGGCTTATAACGAGCAAGAACATCCACTGGCATTGCAATTGGGTGGCAGTGAACCTCACGCCTTGGCGCACTGTGCCAAAATTGCGCAAGAGCGGGGTTACGATGAAATCAATTTGAATGTTGGTTGCCCTTCTGATCGTGTGCAGAATGGTCGTTTTGGAGCGTGCCTGATGGGAGAAGCAGCGCTGGTGGCCGATTGTGTCAAAGCGATGCAGGATGTGGTGGATATTCCGATTACGGTTAAAACCCGCATCGGAATTGATGAACAGGATAGTTACGAATTTTTGTGCGATTTTATCGATACTGTCGTGAAAAACAGCGATTGCGACAATTTTGTGATCCATGCGCGCAAGGCGTGGTTATCTGGACTGAGTCCAAAAGAAAACCGCGAAATTCCGCCTCTGGATTATCCACGAGTTTATCAATTGAAGAAAGATTTCCCACAACTGACCCTTTCCATTAACGGTGGCATTAAGTCATTGGAAGAAGCGAAGCAGCATTTGCAGCATGTGGATGGTGTGATGATTGGGCGAGAAGCCTACCAAAATCCATCTATTCTGGCGAACGTAGACCGTGAATTGTTTGATCAAACCGCCCCCGTGACGAATACAGTTGATGCAGTTAAGGCGCTTTATCCTTATATCGAACAGGAATTGTCAAAAGGAGCCTATTTAGGGCATATCACCCGCCATATTTTAGGGATTTTCCAAGGCATTCCCGGTGCTCGTCAATGGCGACGCTACTTGAGTGAAAATGCCCATAAATCTGGTGCTGATATTATGATTGTTGAAAAAGCACTGGAAATGGTGACAGAGCGGATGTGATCCGCTCTGATATTTTGTTTGAAATTATGGGATCAACAAGCTGGAACCGTGGGTGGCACGGCTTTCCAGCATCTGGTGTGCTCTTACGGCTTCGCTCAGTGGAAATTGCTGGTTTTCCGGTATATCCATATTGATTTTGCCGCTGGCAATGAGATCAAACAGCGTTTTGCTGGCTTCTGCCAACTCTTCGCGCGTCGTGATATAGCCATTAAGAGAAGGGCGGGTAAGAAACAGTGAACCTTTCTGATTGAGGATCCCCAAATTCACGCCTGTCACTGGCCCTGAAGCATTACCGAAGCTGACCATCAAACCTTGCCGTTTCAGGCAATCCAATGAATCCAGCCATGTCTCCTTGCCGACAGAATCATATACTACGCCAACCTTTTCCCCGCCAGTGATATCCAAGACACGTTCCACAATATTCTCGCGATGATAGTTGATGGTCTGCCATGCCCCAGCGGCTTTGGCAAGCGATGCTTTTTCGTCTGAACCCACTGTTCCAATCAATTTTGCGCCCAGTGCTTTTGCCCATTGGCAGGCAATTAAACCAACACCGCCGGCTGCGGCATGAAACAGAAATGTTTCTCCCGCTTGGATCTTATGAGTCAGATTGAACAGATAGTAAACGGTTAAACCTTTTAAAAAAGATGCAGCAGCTTGTTCAAATGAAATCTCATCCGGTAACAGCGCTAATTTGCTTTCAGGTACATTGTGTACTTCACTGTAAGCACCAACGGCAGATTGGGCATAAACGACACGATCACCAACTTTAATGGATGCCACATTTGAACCCACTTTAGTGACAATACCTGCGGCTTCTGTTCCCAGCCCGCTGGGCAAACTGGCTGGTGGATATAGCCCGCTACGTACATAGGTGTCAATGTAGTTAATCCCGATGGCTTTATTTTCGACTTGAACTTCATCAGATGCAGGGTCAACAGGCGTAAATTCACAATATCGGAGTACTTCTGGGCCGCCAGTGGCGGAAAATTCGATGTGTTTTGCCATGGTAACTCTCTCATTATGTTAGAAATATTGGAAACGGCCTCGCACGTTTGCAATGAAACTGCTGCAAACAGCGTAAATGTATCTGAAATCATTACAGACTATATATATTTACTTTGTGTTTTGAAGTTTGTCCATTATTATTATTTTTATATAAAAATCAAATAATTAATAATTTATTCACCTGTATATTGTTTCAGTGTTTATTGACGTTTATTCATTTTTACAGCACAATATGTATAAACATTTGTATAAATACTTTGGGTGATCATGGCTACCGAACTAAACAAGCTCAGTGACAAAAAACTCAAAACCCTACACGGAAAAGAAAGGGACAATATTGAATTTTTTGCCGATGGTGCTGGACTGAGTGCCAAAGCATCTAAAGTTGGTGGTATTAGTTGGGTTTTTACCTATCGGCTTGATGGCAAGAAGTTAAACCGCCTTACCATTGGGCGTTATCCTGATATGCCACTCAAACAAGCTCGTGAAACGCGGGATAAATGCCGTAACTGGTTGGCATCCGGTAAAGATCCCAAGCTCCAATTTAACTTAGTGATGCAGGAATCATTAAAACCAGTCACTGTAAAAGACGCTATCGAATATTGGATAGAGCACTACGGCAGAGAAAATCGAGTCAATATTGATACCCTCATTCTTCAATTAGAAAAACATATTTATCCTTATATTGGTGAAATGGCATTATCTGACTGCGAAACAATATATTGGCTGCAATGCTTTGATAGGATGAAAAAGAAAGCTCCGGTGGCTGCTGGCTCTGTATTTCAATTGTGCAAGCAAGCTCTAAAATTTTGCCGGGTAAGAAGGTATGCAGTTAGCCATGTATTGGATGATTTAACCATTCAGGATGTTGGAAAAAAACAAAATAAAGGCCATCGATATTTAGAAGATAATGAGCTTGGTCAATTATGGGAATCCATAAATACAGATATTTACCTACCTTATTATAATAATTTATTGAAAATTTTGGTTGTCTTTGGTTGTCGGACGCGAGAGGTCAGGTTATCGAAATGCTCAGAATGGAATTTTAATTCCATGTTATGGACTGTCCCAAAAGAAAATAGCAAGACAGGTGAGAAAATCATTCGTCCAATACCGGAATATATGAAACCATTTTTAGTGAATATTATTCACCAAAACCATAAAAGTGGTTATCTATTAGGTGAAGTTAAAAAACTTGAAGCTGTCGCCCAATATGGCAGAAAAATATGGAAAAAATTAGAGCATGATGAGGAATGGTCTTTGCATGATTTAAGGCGAACGTTTGCAACTAAAATGAATGATATGGGTATAGCACCACATGTAGTTGAGCAACTGTTAGGCCATGCTTTGCCGGGCATCATGGCGATATACAACAAGAGTCAATACCTACCAGAGAAGCTAGACGCTTTAAACACGTGGTGTGAAAGACTGGATATATTGGCGGGTAATTATGAGAATGTAGTTATATTAAAGGCAGCTCAGTAATGGGTATTGATTTGATGATAAATAGAGAAATTGTAATATATACACAACAAAGTTGATTTCTTCTGTAATGATTTCTTTTAAGTAAAATACCCTCACAAAAACAATTAAACAGTGAGGGTAACATGACCATTCAATATAGCACTCCTACACCTGAAGAACGCCGCTCAATTCTTTCTGAGTATGGCGAACCCTATGATCGTCTTATTCGTGAAAAGGAACGCCAGCATATTACCTCTATTTCCAGAACATCAGCATGGAAACTGGAAAATGAAGGTCGTTTTCCTGCCCGTAAGCCATTAGGCCGCAATTCTTGTGCTTGGTTACTCAGTGATCTGCTTCATTGGGTACGTAATCCGCCTACAGTAGAAAATATAAATAATCCATATAGCCGTAAACCTGCCAATTAAAGAATAGTGTGATGAAAAAATTAACTGCCTTAATTGGCAGCGGACAAACTCATCCTAAAAACAGTTTAATTTGGGGAATTGGTGTTAATGGTAGATGTTAGCTACAGAGATTATTTGAGATTCAGCAGCCATCAATTTGAGAAACAACCCTCTTTAAGAGGGTTACTTGACAATCAAAGCTATTATTGGTTGGTTCAGATTTTAGGTTTTATTCCTAAAGTCAGGAGTTTTTCACGGCAGGCATCTTTAACCCATGAGCTGAAATTACCTTTATCAGCTACCTCTTCAATTTGCTCAAGCAGATCATCTTCAAAGCGAATTGTTCGACGTGTGCTGTTATTTCGCTCATATGGTTTTTTGTTTTTTTCATCTTGCATTGGTTCGAACCATTATGGTAGTTTATTAAACAGTGGTGCGAACCATTATAAAGATGAGCACCATAAAAAAGCAATGCCCCGTAGTGGTGGAACACTGACGAGGCATCTAACCAAACCGTTAATAGAGGTAACGATTATGGCTGACACACAGTCTAACCAAACTCGCCCAAAATTTACACTCCTAATTGCATCCGGCATTCAGCCGCTGGCTGGACTGCCTTCTCTGATATTTGTTTCTCATCAGGGGGCATACCATGAGCAATAAACCTATCTCACTAAAACAAGCGCTATATCGTGCTAGTCTGGGAATTTCACTTTTCACTTACATTACCAAAAAAGCCAACGATGAACGCTGCGAAACCAACTTAAATAACCTGATTGCGCTGGCGCACGGCATTCATCAGGAGGTTTATCGCGACTTGTCGAAACATGTCCCACAGAACCCGGTGAATAAATTAGTCAATTGCCTTATACGCCGGGAAAGAGATCCGTTAGGGCAATCTTCGTTTCGTGCAGGTTTATGCACCTCTTTATATGAGGTGATTCTTGAACAGGCTAGTCAACACTGTTCGGAAGAGTTACACGATTTGCTTTCACTGGCCTGTGATATTAATCACGAGGTTTATCACGCGCTTTATGCGGTAGTGAATGGCGAGGACGAGTGATCATGAGTCAGGGAAATCATAATGCTAAAAGCCGCCCGTTAGATGTTATCCGAGCGGTGAAGCAATCCGCCGCTAATCACTGGCAATTGTTGTTGCCCGCCTGCGGTATTGATGTTCCGTTAAAGGGTAAGCATGGCGCTTGCCCGATATGCGGCGGTACTGATCGCTTTCATTTTATCGATGATAACCATAACGGCGATTGGCATTGTCGCCAGTGCGATGAGCCGAATCATGGTGATGGGCTGGATTTAGTAGCGAGAACCAAGGGGATCACGGTTTATGCAGCGGCTAAGTTGGTGGCGGATGTGTTGGTAATGCCTTTGCCCGAACCCCAAACCGTCAAAGAACAACCGCGAGCAGCCAAGCCGATTGCTGAACGCATCGCGGCACTGGTTGCCACGGTTGTTAAGGGCGAATCTCAATATCTGGTGAAAAAGGGGCTGCAATGCCCCAATCAGCGATTGCTGAAAGATGGCTCTTTGTTGCTGGTCACTCAGATGCTGGATGGCACGATAACAGGCGCACAGACCATTAAACCGAATGGTGAAAAACGCCTTGTTTCCGGTACTCAGAAAAAAGGAAGTTTTATCCCCGTATCTGAGATTACCGAAACGCCGGATACATTCATCATTACTGAGGGCTACGCCACAGCTTTAACCGTCAGCCAATTGCATGAGAGCATAGTACTGGCGGCGATTGATGAAAGCAATTTACTCACCATTGGCAAGATGGTCAGAGAACGATGGCCAGACGCGAAAGTCATCATTGCCGCTGATAATGACTGGCACGAGCCAGACGAACGGGACAAAAACGGCAGGCTAAAAAAGAACGTCGGCAAAATTGCCGCAGAAAAAGCCGCTCAATCTATTGGGGGATGGGTAACGCTTCCGCCTACAGAATTTAAAGCCGACTGGGACGATTATCGCCAGCAGAACGGCATTGAGGCAGCAAAGCAGGCATTCAGCCACGGGTTATATCAGGTAGGGGAGAAAAGACTAGTGGAAACAGCAGCGGTAGTGATCCAAGAAGAGAAGCCCAAAAAAGCCAGCAATAATCTGGCACAAATGGCAGCCAGTCAGCGCGGGGCGTTGTTAGTTGAACGCTATGGCAACGTGGCGGTAGATCCTGATAGTGAAATGGTTTATCACTATAACGGCACGACATGGGAAGCCGTGTCGGATAACGCGCTGCGCCGCGCAATGGTTGCCATCTTCGACCAGCACGAAACGCCTTACAGTCCGAACGGGATCAATAACGCTATCTGTGCCATGAAATTACAAGTGCCAGTTATTGGCGAACAGCGGCAGGATTTAATCGGGTTTCGTAATGGTGTGTATGATTTATCGACACAAAAATTTACCCCGCACCAGCCGGAACATTGGCTAATCAATCATAATGGCATTGCATTTACGCCGCCTGTGATGGGTGAAAACCTGACAGATCACGCACCTGATTTTTACCGCTGGCTATCCCATGCGGCGGGGAGCAATGAGCACAAAATGAATCGCATCAAAGCGGCCTTGTTTATGATTCTGGCAAACCGTTATGACTGGCAGCTATTTATTGAAGTGACAGGTGAAGGCGGCAGCGGTAAAAGCATCTTTACCTATATAGCGACCTTATTGGCAGGCAAGCACAATACCGCCAGTGGCAATATGAGAGCGCTGGATGAAGCGAGAGGCCGTTATCAGTTTGTCGGAAAAAGCCTGATTACGTTGCCCGATCAGGTTAAATATGTTGGTGAAGGTGCTGGCATAAAAGCCATTACAGGCGGCGACTTAATCGAAGTCGATGGGAAATACGAAAAACAATTTTCTACAGTAATCAAAGCGGTTGTATTAGCCACCAATAATGAACCGATGAGCTTTACAGAACGCAATGGTGGCATTGCGCGACGGCGGGTGATATTCCCGTTTAATATCCCAGTCAAAGAGTCAGAGAAAGATCCGCACTTGCCGGAGAAAATCAGCCGGGAACTGCCTGTGATTATCCGCCACTTATTAACGGAATTTGCCGACCAGAATAAGGCTAAAAAGCTGCTACAGGCGCAACGCGATTCTAATGAAGCATTAACGGTAAAAAGTAATTCAGATCCGTTATATCGCTTTTGCAGTTATCTGGTGACTGTCAATGATGCAACTGGGATGAAGATGGGTAATAAGAATATCAGCCCACGCGCACCGAGATTGTACCTGTATCATGCTTATCTTTCTTTTATGGAAGCGCACGGTTTTGAACGCCCGCTCACACTGACCAAGTTTGGTGAATCGCTACCTAAAATTATGCTGGAATACAAAAAGGAGTATCGGAAAGTACGAACCAAGAAAGGCTACTCTTATAACGTTGAGTTGTCAGAAGAAGCCGAAGAGTGGTTGCCCTCTGTACCTGAATGCAGGGACTTTAAATCCCCTCTATAAACTTTTTAGGTTTTAGTCTGCATTCCATACACCTTTTTAAATATCTATCTGTATTTAAAAGAAAATAATAGATGTATAGTTATTTTTTAGCTATACATCAAATATACATTCTCTTCATTAGAGTAAAAAAGAGGTGAATAGGGGTTACAGTTAATGAATATCATATTAATTGCCACAAACCCAGATGTAGCAAGGCTTTCAGGGAATTGTGCAGAGGGTGCATAACTGAGAGGGGGAAAAAGATTTATAGGAGATATTTCTGGTAGGAAGACTAAATTTCCTAATTTTAAGTGAGCATTGTTATTGTTTAGGAGAATAATTAGCACATAAAAATACTTTTATGTCTTGATATACATCAACACATAATTAAAATTATCAGCTTAAATAACTTCTTAAGAACTATCTGAAAAGATATTATTTCATATGATAATTATTAAAAATACTCAATGTAATATAT
>NZ_LFCV01000075.1 GCF_001037465.1 Xenorhabdus khoisanae | reverse complement strand
ACCTATCGCTCTACCGCCAAATTAAACGGCCTGTTTGGCCCTAAATGGGCTGATGACTGGTCACGTCAGCTAACACTGATTGACGGCAAAATCAATTTCACCGATGCAGACGGGGTCATCTACGATTTCAGCACACCGGATAACACGGTGCTCGCCCGTAACCAGCATATTCCTCATTACGTGCTGATCGGTGAATTGACCGGTGAATTGAAACTGACTGACCGGCAGTCTCAGCTCACTTATCATTTTAATCACGCTGCTGGGGCTATCCGTAAACTATCCGCGATCACCGATCGTCGTCAAAACGTGATCCAGTTTGTCTACGATAAACAGTCGCAACTGATTGAAGTCACACGCACAGGTGGTTTCCGGCTGATTTTGGGTTATCAGGATCAGCAACTTCAGACAGTGGACTATCTTGAACAGCAAAAGCAGCAGAGGCTGGTGACCTGCCACTATGATCCACAAGGTTACCTGCATGAGTGTGAAGCGTTCCAACATAATCACCTGTGGCATGAATATGACGCACAGGGACGGATGATTCGCTGGCACGATACCGACCAGACCGATTTAAGCCTGACTTATGATGAACAAGGACGAGTCCTCAGCACAACTTCTCCCAGCGGTTACTGGTGTGACCATTTTCACTATGATGATCAGGCCCGCATTACCACCTATCGGGACGGTGAAGGCGGTGAAACCCAATATCATTACGATAACAACGGGCTGGTGATCCGTGAGGTCGATCCTCTTGGACGCATTACCCGCCGCCAGTGGCGCCATAGCCAAATCGTCTGGGAAGCGGATCCATCAGGCGCTATCACCACATTCGATTACA
>NZ_LFCV01000074.1 GCF_001037465.1 Xenorhabdus khoisanae | reverse complement strand
TGACCAGTCATCAGCCCATTTAGGGCCAAACAGGCCGTTTAATTTGGCGGTAGAGCGATAGGTCCGGGTCAGGGTGATCGGCAATAATCCGGGGATAGCAATGACAGGCCAGACTTGCAGGAAGTCACCCGTTGCCATATCAACAGGGTCACCTTCTGTTTTGGCTTTATTGCTATTTTGCCCTTCTTTGTTGTTTGACTGGTTGTCAACGGTATCCTTCTCCGTTTTCTTCGGAGTTTCAGGCGCATCGTGGGTTTCTTGAGATTTGCCTTTGATTTTTGCTCCTTTTTTGGCAGCAGCCTTGCCAAGTCCAAGAAAACCTGTCGCTAAAGAAATCCCTTCGTAGATTAAGAGACCACCTTTTTCAGCATCGCTTTTCATTTCCATCTTAATCGCATCAGCATTAACCATATCAACGGCCTTTTGCTGAAGATCAGCAATTCCGACAGGAGCGATGCCCATATATCCTAATGCCTGTTCGGCTGCAACGGCGGGAGTCGTTGCGACTATAATCGCACCTTTTCCGAGCAATTCGCCCATTTCAGGAACGGTATTCCAGAGCGCTTTTCCAGCTCCGACAGCGGCTGCTCCCGGGTTATCCCAGGCTGCCTCCAGATTATGTTTACTCTCATCAGCCCACTTTTTGATGTCATCGCCGGTTTCCTGAAACCAGTCAACAGTTTTATCCCACATGCCTTTTTCCGCCGGAGCTTCAGGTTTAACGGCAGGATTGGCTTCAAGAGGCGTATTTTGTGCCGCACCGGCTTGTCCGACAATACTGCCTATCGTGTTGCCCTCACCGGTTGGGCTATCGTTCCGCGTCTTTTGAGGCAACGCTGCATTGGGTTTGGGATGACCGTCTTCTTCTTTCTCTTCTTCCCATTCTTTCTTTGGAAATTCACCACTTTTAAATTTTTCAACAGTATCTTGAGCCGTTTTCTTAAAAGACTGCGCTTCGAAGTCAGCATCTGCCTGGTTATAGTAAACGTCTAATTCCGGGTCGTTTCCGTAATCGCCATAAAAATGAGTGCTTTGCTGATATAACGTATCGGCATTGCTTAACGCTTTCTCCGCCTCAGCCTGTGTGCGAATGTTAAATTCTTGACAATATTTTTCGGCTCTAACATTGTCGCTATCGGGGGTGACGAGCATTTTATCTGACATGGTTTCCCTCCTTATGCCCCATTCATCCAAAACTTATCCCCGTGGCGTAGCACCAGCTTATTGCCGGCGCGTACGGTGCGGGTGTGCTCCTGCGGATGGCATTTACCGCCCACCGTGCCGCTTTTGACGCCATTCGCTACACCGGGTTGATCTCCTATGGTTTGCGGTACAAAACTCTGGGCAAACACCACCACCGGCTGGCCATTGGCACGGACGGTTTTTTCCGGTGCCGAGCTGTCTGCCAGTTTCGCCACGACCGGGTACGGGATCGGCGGGGTGGAAGATCCCATCGGGGTTTTGCACACGTCCGGTAGCATGCCGACAATCATCCAGGTGCCCGCGGTACGGGCGATGTAGTTATCAGCCATTCTTTTTCTCCTCTTCCAGCGGTGCCAGTTTGAGCAACGGCGCCTCCGGGTTAATTTCAAACCGGGCTTCGGCGACCCGCACGGGCAGGGAGGCTTTGAAGCTCAGGCGGCAGGTCATATGCAGCGTCCTGGCCTCGCTGTCGATAATTAACGTATCCGTACGCATCGGTACGGGCAGCAGCATGCCGTTGTGCATCCGCAGCAAAATGAACGGGCGGTGTCCCGGTAGTTTGACATGCAGGTCACCATGGGGCGTCAGGCCGCTCAGGGTGAGGGTAATATCGGTTTCCGGCCAGTCGATTTGCTGGTCCGCCGGTGCGCCGTTCCAGTAACCGAAGTCAAAATCTTTCGGCAGGTAAGGGTGGCGATGCGCCAGCCAGTCGGCATCGTAAGTGCCGGCAAGCTGACGGCGGGGCAGCCACGGACGACCGATAAACCCCATGCCCTGCGGCTGGCAGGCAGGGGTATCGGGCGGTAATGTACTGGTTAGCTGTGCTGTAAAATGCTCGACAGTGAAAGGCGTATCTGACCGGATGATGCGCGGTGCCGGATAGCGGGTGAGTGGTTTGGCATCGGCATACCACAGCGTGATAAACCCCATTCCCAGCGGATTGGTTTCACAGGTGGCATGAGCGGCCGGTGCTTTTTCCCCGTCCGGGTGCTGCTGGCGTTGTTCTGCGGTTAGCCGGTCGCTGTCTTTAATACGCTGGCTTGCTTTATCATTTGCGTAGATTTTGCACTCGCCGCCAAAGGCGTAGCGGTAATCCAGCGGCAGCGTGGTAAAGGGTTTGGGCTCAGTTAGTTGCCAGTTTCCACTGGCGTCACGAATAAACTCCCGTTCGCCGGTCACGGTCAGTGTTTTGTCGAGCAGGGTCTGGCCCTGCTTGCCCTGTACCTGTAATCGAACGGGGAATTCGGTACAGGGCTGACCTTCCGGCGCATAGGCTGTGCCGTTGACAATCACGTCACAGCGCGGTTTAAACGGGGCAAGGTCACTCTCCTGCAACACCTGCGAGGCATTCATCTGCCCCCGGTATTCATCCTGTAAACACAAAGGCGGCGCGGGCAGTAATTCAGCGCTATATTCTCCCTGTCCGGCAGGCATCAGCTGGTAGCCGATTTTCATGACCGCGACGTGATGCTCGGTATCGTCGACATCGAACATTGAGTAGTTCATCACGGCAAAGGGGGTCAGGTTACGAAATTCCATCTCAAGTCTGTCCTTGTTAGTTCAGGTCGATATCTTTACCGGTGATTTGTACCGGGCCACTGGCCTCAAATTTGAATTCACTGCCCTTAAGGGTGATTTTGCCGGTGCTGTCCATGCGCAGGACGCTGGCACCGCATTTCAGCTCAATCACATCACCGGCATTGATAGAGAAGGTATTGCCGACCGTCACAGATTTATGGCTGCCGACCTGCTCAGTCTGGCTGGCGCCAACGATGGTGTTCATGCTGGCCCCAACGGTCAGTGCGTAGACCATGCCGATGGTTTCTGTGCTGGTGAATCTCACCATTTCGTTTTTGTGCGCATTCACTTTAATGGTCTGGTTTTTCTCCACGGTTTCGCTGTGGTTCGCCAGTACATGGGTATCACGGTTATTGAGTACCTTGGTGTTCATGTCCTTCTGTGCGTGCAGTGACAGAAGTTCACTGCCTTTGGCATCCTCAAACAGCAGTTCGTTGTAGCCTTGCCCCTTGTGGGTTTTGGAGCGGAATGCCATCTGGGTTTTGCTGCCCGGCAAGGCACCCGGGGGGATGTTGCTGGCATGGTAAGTACGTCCGGTGACGATGGGCTGGTCGGGGTCGCCGTGCAGAAAATCCACCACCACTTCCTGTCCGATACGGGGAATGGCGAGCATGCCCCAGCCCTGACCGGCCCACGGCTGGCTGACCCGTATCCAGCAGGAGCTTTGGTCATTGCTCTTGCCGTAACGGTCCCACGGGAATTGCAGGCGCACCCGACCATACTGGTCACAGAAAATCTCTTCCCCCGCCGGGCCGACCACTTTGGCAATCTGCGGGCCATCAATCACCGGTTTCGGCAACGGCGCCGGACGCCAGTTCTGATTCTGGCGGATGAAGTGGAAATTGCTGTGCAAGGTGGTCCCCGAGCCAGAACTGGCCGTTTCCAGTGCCTGTGGCTGGCTGCCGCTGTGACTGGCTGCCACGGTCTGCCATGACTGATTCAGGTCTGCCCGGGGATGGTTATCGAGAATGAACAGTTTGCCCGGTTGCAGGGCGATGGCATGGCCGCTGCCCTGTCCGGTCACGGCATCGCTGCGCAGCGCTTCCAGCCGGTAACGGGTAAAATCCTTGCCGTGGGCCTCGTCCTTGAAGCGGCCCGGATAGTCGTAGTGCTCGTAGTACAGTTGTTGCAGGTTCTCATCCCGCATCTGCTGCTGAAATTCCGCCGGCCAGGCCGGGTTCTTGAAAGTGTAATCCTTCAGCTGTACCTGAGCCGGGCGCACCTGTGCGCTGCTGGTCAGGCTGCTGACCGCCGGTTCACCCAGCGTGCTGGCCTCACCCGGCTGATAGGGCAGGCGGATGCCCGGTGGCACTGAACCGCAGTCGTCAGCGAACACCAGCGTGTTACGCCCGTTACTGCATTCGAAGAAGTAGAAAATCCCCTCTTCCGCCGTCAGTCGTTGCAGGAAATCGAAGTCACTTTCCTGATACTGTACGCAGAATTCGCGCTCCGGGTGCGGGTGACGCAGCCGGAATTCCACGTCACGGATGCTGTGCTCCTTGAGGATTTTGGTGATGATGGCGGCGATATTGAGCTGCTGGAAGATACGCGAGTTCTGCCGCAGGGTAGTACGCCACAGGTCAGGGCGGATACTCATCCGGTAGGTGGTCTGGTGCAGACCGGTATTGCCCTGCTCAAAGCGGGTGACGATGCCGGTGACGCTGCGCTGTTCGACACCGCTTTGCAGAATGGTCAGCGTCGCCGTGCGGTCAAGCACCAGCGGGAAGTCAATGGCGGAGTCGGCGCTCGCCAGCCCCACTTCCAGCGCAAAGGGGCGCGAGAAGTGTTCGCTCAGGCTGAAGTCGGTGACGACAAAGGTCTGTGCCGGCAACCCGCCCGCCGTCAGGGTGAACAGCAGGCCGCTGGGATCAGCGCCGCCACCTAACCCCAATTGCTGACCGATTTGCTGCAACATCTTGCCTGCCATCGAGTCACCCGTGGCGGCCCGGGCAGCCAGCCCGGCTTTTTGTCCCTGTCCACCGACAAAGCCGCCGCCTATACTGCTGACCATGCTACCAGCACCGAGGCCACCGACTGCTTTGCCTGAACGCCCCGCAAAGCCTCCGCCACTGATCATGCTACCGACACCGGCAGCAGTGTTACCTCCCGCCCCTGTCAACAGGCCTTTGGCCTGTTTCGCCATCTGCGTAGTTTGCTGTCCCTGTTCCAACAGCGCTTTTCCTTTCTTCAATTTTGTGAGGTGCTTTTTCACTGACATATATTCTGTCTCCCTGAGATGATGGAATGTTATGAAATAGGCTATCCCGCCTGATAAGAACACAGGTCATAACATTCGGGCACAAGATTTAAATTTAACCACATTGTCTCCGACAAATTGGTTAATTAAGGCCGCAATACGTTGTTTTACGATAATTTGAAGGGACTTTGTTGTCCGAATATATCGGCTAAATTCGTGGTGAATAAAATAGTAGAAATAATAAATAACGAACAAGCAAAAACCAAATTGAATTAAATGAAATTAAAAGTCATCTCCAATAACAATAGAATAAAAAGTTAAAATAATTGCACTATTGACGCAATGCGCTGGATTTTTATATATGGTTAACTTATTGTTTTGTATTGCCTGATTGCTAGGTTAAGTGATATTTAACCAACATGCTGATTTAAATGAAAAAATGGAATTTTTGTTGTATTTAAATTTATGATTATTTTAATTTTATGATCATGATCTCAAAAGTTGTGTTTGAATGAATGGCAACGTATGTCGATTCGGTCATTAAATGATTTTTCATTACAAAAATAGTTTTTTAATTTGGTTTTAAAATTTTAATCAAGTGTCACTTTTAACTGAGTATTAATATCACTATAAGATAGTTTTATATGGAAATATATTTTTATACGTTTTTAGAGATAACTTCTCGGTTATTTTAAGATGCTTTATGAAATAAAAAAATGATGTGGCTCAGTAATTTTTGTCACCACATATAGAGATGATATCCTCAGAAAATATTTAAAGCCTTTACGTCAGATTTATATGAAACTAAAGCGACGGGCTGAAGAATTTGGCTGGGAATTACGCCCCAAAACCGAATGTGTTTCTTAGGAAAGCGAAGAATATACAAAGGCTTTTTTATAAAAAGAAGTAAAACAGTGTTGACGTAATCGATAAAGCACAAGGCGGAAAACGCTTTTGGGAAAAAATGCCCGACTGGGCAATGGTCAAACGCTACCCTTATGGGATTTTTTTGCCAAATATCTATTCTTGACCCATTGGCAATGAAGAACGACATGATTTGAATTGTTGCGTTTGTGTGGCAAAACTTGAACGAATCAGTCAGGTATTGGATAATCGCCGTTAACTGATCAGAAAGCGTAAAACGACTTTCCGAGAATTTTTACCGGAAAACCGGACTGGAGCAAAAATATGAGCGATGATGCTGCACTGCCTTTGCAGTTTACTGATGCCGCAGCCAATAAAGTAAAAGTGCTGGTTGCTGATGAAGATAACCCGAACCTGCGTCTGCGGGTCTATATTACAGGTGGTGGTTGTAGCGGTTTCCAGTATGGTTTCACTTTCGATGACCAGATTAACGAAGGTGATCTCACAATTCAGAAACAAGGGGTTGAACTGGTTATTGACCCAATGAGTCTGCAATATCTGGTAGGCGGTTGTGTGGATTATACGGAAGGACTGGAAGGTTCCCGGTTTGTTGTCACCAACCCGAATGCAAAAACGACCTGCGGTTGTGGCTCTTCTTTCAGTGTTTGATTGGGATGTTGCTGACTTCCGTAATAATTAGCCTCCTGTTTGGAGGCTATTTTGTAAGGAATTATTGAAGAATTTATTATTACGGCAAAATCAATTGCGGCTGGCGGGATTTTTTAATAATGCTGATCACCAAACCTGACATAATGAAAACTGCGCCCAATGTTCCCAACCATCCTAACGTTTCCCCAATGAATAGAAATGCAAACAGCGTCGAAAACAACGGCTCGCTGGTTTCCGTAATTTGCACGCTACTTGCTTCTCCTTTTTCTACCGCCTTGGTTGTGAAGTAAAATCCTCCGATTGAGGGTAGGAACACAAGCCCCAGAATGGTTAGTAGTGCGATACCAGAAGGTATCTGTAATCCTTCCAGCATCGCAGGGATAGCAAGGTAGAGAGTACCGAAACCAAATAGCCATAGCAGCACAGAAATCCCACTGCCAATGTTCATGAGCTTTGAGAGAAAGATGAAGAGGGCATAGCCTAATCCACCCAGTAGAGCAAGCAGAATACCGATATAGCTGCCAGAGGTTTGTTCTGCGAAATTAAACAGGCAGTAAACACCTGCTATGATGAGCACAAACGATAAGCATTTATTGATGCCAATCTTTTCTCCCAAAAAGAGAGACGAAAGAATCAGCGTAACCCCGCCAGCCGCGTAGGTTAGGAAAGAGACGAGTGGAACGGGGGCTTCTTTAAACGCCCAAGTTTCGAAGAAATATAAACAAAAAATGCCAAAGAAGGCGAGTATGGCAAATTGAAGGCTTTTATGTCGTAAAGAAAAGAATATACGTCGTTCAGAAGGTTTTGTCAGGCAATATACCAGCAATATCAGAAAAGCAATAAAACTCTTCCAGAATGCTACCTGATGATGGCTGATCCCTGAATTCAATCCGAAATGGGTTAACACGCCAATTGTGCCGTTAAGCATGGCCGCCGTGAGCGCATAGAATTCAGCCCGTTGGTAAAAGGTGTTATTCATATCCTGAAGTATCCAAATAAAATGTGAGTACAGATCTCACGTTATCCCTTTTATATCCTTCGTCTTTCAAGTTGCCTCTTTGTTGGCTACGCTCACTCACCCCGGTCACATAGTTATCTATGCTCCCGGGGATTCGCTCCCTTGCCGCCGCGATGCAATTTGAAATCCATTGGATATATTTATCTGATCAGTTATCTTCTTAATCCGATTAATTTAGCTGCTTACAAAGTTGTTCTGTCGCCAAAATAACCCTCGGTCCCGCACGGCTAAACCAGTCATCATTCAGTGTGATAATTTTAATATTCAATTGTGGTTGCCAAAAATCCGCGACTTGTTGTTTTTGTTCTTCCGTTCCGCCCATGACAATCACTTCCGGTTTACGGGTAAGTACTTGCTCACGATTAACCTGTGGCCACGAAACAGGGCTGTCAGCAAAAATATTTCTGCCGCCGCATACGGAAACTATTTCGCTTTGGATGGTGTGAGCAGATGAGGTAAAAATCGGATTCGTGCCAAATTGTAAAAATACAGGCTTAGGATTTGGGTTGGCATAATCTTGCTTTAATTGGTTGAACTTTTGGCGAATATTTGCAGCCGATTTTTGGGCAACGTCAGGATGTGGGCTATAGGCAGCAAGTCGTTCCAGATCAGTTGCAACATCTTCTACTTTTTTCACATCAGAATAAAAAATAGGAATGCCAAAGGCAGCGAGTTGCTCCAGAGGCCGTTGAGGGTTGCCTCCACGCCATGCCAGAATGAGATCGGGTTTTAGGGCGATGATGCGTTCTACATTAATACCTTGCCAATCAGCAACCTGTTCCAGTTTTTTGGCGGCTTCTGGATAATCTGAGTAAGCACTAACTGCGACAAGTTGATCGCCGAGTCCCGCGGCATATGCCAGCTCTGTTGTTGAAGGTGCAAGACTAATGACACGGGAAGCCGCCGCATAAAGTGGAGCACTGAAAACACACACAAAGCTATACAAAAAACTACATAGAAGGAGTGAGAATGCGATCCGAGTAGGTCGATGAGAGGCCGTTTTCAACAATGTTTTCATTATGAATGCTCCACCTTAAATGATGGATTATTGTGTGCTGAATTCAGTTAACATGGCGTTGATCATCCGTGTAGATTCACGTGCAGCGACAACTAAAAACTCATCAAAGCTGATATGGGATTCTTGATCGGCAACGTCAGAAATAGCGCGAACGACAACAAACGGTATATTGTATTGGTGGCAAACATGACCAATAG
The DNA here is from genome assembly GCF_001037465.1 of Xenorhabdus khoisanae. Classification (GTDB taxonomy): domain Bacteria; phylum Pseudomonadota; class Gammaproteobacteria; order Enterobacterales; family Enterobacteriaceae; genus Xenorhabdus; species Xenorhabdus khoisanae. The sequence continues at coordinate 15,894 of NZ_LFCV01000074.1, read as the reverse complement.
CCGCTGCTTCCATCTCAACCGCAGCAACTTTCGGGAAAGCGGCCCGAATACGTGCCAATGGTTCTGAACCATTGATAAAAGCATCGCCACTGCAAACCAAACCGCGAACTGCATTCAGATCGAGGGATTGAATACATCTTTCTGCCAGAGTGATTAATGACTCGTCAGCAACAAAAGCAGGCGGGCACTGCGCCATTTGGCCCGGTTCATAACCAAAGGCGGTAACATCTGCATCGTGATAGCGCACTTCTTCGGAAACGACGATATCACCCACTTTTAATTTGGGATCAAGGCCACCGGCAGAGCCTGTGTTAATCACGATATCCGGCTGGCAATGTTCAATCAATAAAGTCGTTCCCAGTGCGGCAGAAACTTTGCCAATACCGGATTTCAGCAAGGCGATATCAACGCCGTTTAACTTGCCGGTATAGATTTCACACCCGGCTCGTGACAGTGTTTGCAGACCTTCAATCTGGTCACGCAATAAAGTCACTTCTTGTTCCATTGCGCCTATTACGCCTACTTTCATTATGTCATACTCACTTGTTATTAATGGATTGATGCTTATACCCGTCATCTTTCAAGTTGCCGCTTTGTTGGCTGCGCTGCATCTTGAAATCCATTGGGTATATACTAAGAAGCTGATTTAATCGGCAAGTGTATCACTGAATAGCTATTTACCGGAGATTCCAATTTTAAATAATCGTTTCATTCGGTATGGGAGGGTTAATGTCTAAGATTGATTTCAAGCAGAAGTTGAATTACCAACGTAAGTTCAGTAAATCTTCCATTCATCCCGATGATGAAGATCAAGTCGCTCGCCAATTTGAAAGTGATCGCGGTCGGATCATCAACTCTGCCGCCATTCGGCGATTACAGCAAAAAACGCAGGTATTCCCGCTTGAGCGCAATGCGGCTGTACGCAGTCGATTGACTCACTCGCTTGAGGTTCAGCAAATAGGGCGCTATATCTCAAAAACAATTATTGCGGAGCTGACAAAGCAGGACTTACTTAAAAAATATGGGTTGAGTGATCGCTTACTTGCTTTTGAAAGTCTGGTTGAAATGGCTTGCCTGATGCACGATATTGGGAATCCCCCATTCGGGCATTTTGGAGAAGCAGCGATTAAAGATTGGTTTTCCCGCCGATTGGACCCGGATTATTCACCAAAAATGGATAATCGGCAAGATAAGTGTAAAGTTGCCGCATTGCGTCTGAGCGGTGAAGAAAAGAAAGATCTGTTCCGTCGGCAATTGCGTAAAGATTTATGCCAGTTTGAAGGTAATGCCCAAGCTATTCGTCTGGCCCACAATCTGCTTAGATTGAATCTCACTTATGCCCAAATTGGCTGTATCCTGAAATATACCTGCCCGGCTTATCGTCTGGAGGAATCTCCTGCTGAATTCAGTTACCTGATGAAGAAAAAAGGCTATTACTGGTCAGAAGACAGTTTTATCCGTGAGTTGAGAAAAGAGCTGCAAATGGGCGATTTCTGCCGTTTTCCGCTGACATACATTATGGAAGCTGCCGATGATATTTCATATTGCATTGCTGATTTGGATGATGCCGTCGAAAAAGGCATTTTTAATGTTGACCAGTTAGTGGAATACCTGAAAAAAGAGTGGGAAGAAAATGGCGGGCACAGAAAAGGGGATTTATTTGAATCTACCGTAATACAAGCCTATAAGAAAACGACCAACAATGAAGTTCGCCGTAATGCCCACGAACAATTTTTTATGTATTTGCGGGTATTTATTACAGGAAAACTGGTTCCTTACACTGCCAGGCTATTTATCGAACATCTGCCGGAAATGTACGCGGGCACATTTAACCACGCCTTGCTGGAAGGGAATGGCGATGAACACCGTTTACTGAAAACCTTAAAAAATGTCACGCGCAAACGCGTCTTCAATCATCCTGAAGTCGAAGAATTAGAATTGCAGGGCTACCGGATTATTAATGGATTATTGGATGTGTATAGCCCCTTGTTAGAGCTGTCCCGACAGGATTTCATGGAACTGAATCAGAATAATTTCCATAAAAAATATTTTATTGAAACGCGCCTGCTGCACAAACTTTCGACTAAACATCGGCTGGCTTATGGTGAAGCGGTAGAAAATATTGTTGCCACTGATGAAGCAGAAAAAGATGTCCTCGAATTTTATTATCGGGCGCGTCTGATTCAGGACTATATCAGTGGCATGACGGATCATTACGCTTATGAAGAATACCGTAAGTTTATGGTAACGAAATAACGGAATGAGTTTCCCTGAGTACAGTTGTCTCGAATATAGCGGGCGCGGCTGATATGACGTGATCGATCTCATCCATAAACTCTAGTAACTCTGGTTCCAGATCGGCAAGCGCAATATCTTGCTGGAGTTGTTTTTCAACGAATTCGCAAATCGCTTTCAGTTTAGGCACACCGTTATAGCAGCAACTTCCGTGTAATTGATGGACATGATGCTGAAAGTGTTTGCGGGTTGCCTCTCCATCTGCGGTTAAAGCGTGTTCTATCATGTTCTTCATATTTGGTAACGATTGCACCAACATTTCCAGCATCTCTCGTGCCAATGATTCCTTGCCGGCGGTTTGCTGCAACGCCATGTTCCAATCAATAGCTGGTGGCTTTTTCTGTTGATCGTATTTTTGGTGATCGCATTTCTGGTAATTGTATTGATTCAGCAATTTTTTCAGGCGATTTTCATCCAAGGGTTTGGAAAGACAATCAATAAAGGGTGCGCTGTTTGCTTCATGGCAAGCAAAAGCTGTCACGGCTACAATCGGTGTCTCTTTATGCAGAGGCAATTGGTGGATCAGTTCAGAAGTTTGAATCCCATCCAGATCTGCCATCTGGATATCCATCAAAATAAGATCCAACGAATGTTTTTCCGCTATTTCCAATGCCTCCATGCCATTGCGGCACAGTAAGGTATTTTCAACTTGCTCACTCAACAGAGCACCAATCAATTTCAGGTTGGCAGGATTATCATCCACCGCCATCACCGTCATGGCTAAACGCGGTACGACGGGAGAAACGGGCAGAAGCTCAGGTAATGAACCGAATAAGAATTCTTCCTTTTCCAACCAGATATCAAAATAAAACACCGTACCTTTGGCGACTTCACTGGTGTAATCAATTTCCCCTTTCATTTCATTGACCAGTCTTTTGGTGATGCTTAAACCCAGCCCTGTTCCTCCGTAATGGCGGGTAATGCTGGCATCGGCCTGATTGAAGGCCTGGAACAGAATCGGGCGATATTCAGGTTTAATGCCGATACCGGTGTCAGTCACGACAAAGTCAATTTGTACGAGATGGTGTTGTTGCTGGCGTAATTTAATATCCAGCGTCACACTGCCTTTATCTGTGAATTTAATCGCATTGCCAATGAGGTTAGTGAGTATTTGCTGCAATCGAATGGGATCACCGATCATCAGGTTAGGTAAATTCTCATCAATATGATGATGCAGCGGCAGGTTTTTATCACTGGCAGCGGGAGTCAGTAGCTCAATCACTTCATTGACGGTATCTCTCAACAGAAAAGGCACTTGATCCAGTACCAGTTTGTTAGATTCCAGCCGTGAGAAATCCAGAATGTCATTGATGATTTTCAGTAGATTGTTGGCTGAACGATCAATGACATAGAGATACTCCATTTGTTGGGAGGTAATGGGCGTTTTCAACATCTGGCGGGTAAAGCCAATAACGCCATTAAGGGGAGTACGCAATTCATGGGACATATTAGCCAGAAATTCCGTTTTGATCCTGACCGCTTCCTGTGCCCGTTTTTTAGCGATGGTCAGTTCAACATTCTGGATTTCTAACTGCTCCATCGTAATTTGCAGATCGGAAGTGGCTTGATCAATGTGGAGCTGCATTTCGTCCCTATACTTCGAGAGCGATTCTGCTACGGTATTGATGCCATTCTGAAGTGCGGCCAATTCTCCCGGCATGGCACCCGTTACGCGACTGTTTAATTGCCCCTGCCGGATGCGATCTACAGCTTGGACCATGCAGTTCAATGGTTGTGTCACTTTACGTACCAGAACATGGGCAAATAAGGCCGTGCCTCCCAGACACAGAATCAACAGAATGATTGAGGTCGCAATTTCTTTGTACTGTTGAAGCTGGGCGGCGCGTAAATCCAAATCAATCGCGATATAGCCAATGGGCAATGTATTGTTGGCAGACGTATCATTGGCAACGTTGTGCCACTGATGAGAAGAGGGCGTTTCTGAGATAATCGGCATCTTCAAAATGATACTATTGCCGTATTCCGTCTTGGACAAAGTGGTTGGAATCGGGGAATCGGGAGCGACTCTCAGAAGATTGATATCATATTTGTTATTCGAAATATCAAATAATTTATGGTGCTCATCAAAAATCGCAATCGCCCGCACGATTTCTGAGTTCCGGCGATGCAGGCTATTTATCAATGACTTGACGCGCTGGCGATTATCCAGATTGATGCCAACTTCGCTGGCAATAGATAACGGTTCAATAATACTGATCCCACTGCGGACTATCAGGCTCTTCAACTCGTAATAGCGGTATGAGATAAATGATATACTCACAAGCGTTCCGACCAGTAGAACAGGAACCAATATCAGGCTCATCATACGGGTGCGTAGGCTATATTTGGTCATAGGCGTCCATTGTGGGAAAATCAGAACTCAATTTTTCAAAGTCAGTCAGAATCATGGTGCAATTTTACTCCCCAAATCGTCGTTCCGTAAACCGAGGCATTATTTCCGTTACCGCAGATAACCTTGATGCACAAGGGCAAGGTATTGCCCGCCATCAGGGCAAGACTATCTTTATTCCGGGGTTATTGCCGGGTGAGCAGGCACAAATCCAACTGACCGAGGAAAAACGCCAGTTTGCCAAGGCCAAAGTGGTCAAACGCCTATCAGACAGTCCATATCGCGTAATACCTCGCTGCCCGCATTTTAAAGTATGTGGTGGATGCCAGCAGCAACACGTTGCCACTGAACTGCAAGTTAATACCAAGGCCAGTGTGTTGGAACACCTGATTCAGCGGGAAACAGGGATTAATATCAGTGCGCAGCCCATTATTCACAGTCCGGAATATGGCTATCGACGCCGTGCCCGTCTTGGTCTGCAATATCACGCCAAGCAGCGTACATTGTTAATGGGATTCCGGCAGAGCCAAACCAACGATTTGGTCAATATTAAGCACTGCTCTGTCATGCGCCCTGAACTGGAACAATTATTGCAGCCCTTGTCTCAGTGTCTAAACAGCCTGAATGCGGTTAAACGGTTAGGACACGTTGAGTTGGTGTTGGCTGATAATGGCCCGCTCATCGTATTACGTCATCTTGATCCATTGAAGCATGAAGATAGGGAAATATTACGCACTTTTTCTGTGCAGTATCGTGTGGCAGTTTATCTGGCGGGCGATGAAAAATCCCTTGAACCCTTGATAGACGCACAATCTGAGCCATGGTATCAGGTTGATGGGTTAAAACTGGTGTTCAGCCCGCGGGATTTTATTCAGGTTAATGATGAAGTTAACCAACAAATGGTATCACAGGCATTGGCATGGCTGGATTTGCAGCCAACAGACAGGGTATTGGATCTGTTTTGCGGTATGGGTAACTTTACCTTGCCGATTGCCAATAAAGTGCAGGCTGCCGTTGGTGTGGAAGGGGTTGCTGCGCTGGTGGCGAGTGGGCAATATAATGCCCGGCTTAATAAAATTAATAATGTCGATTTCTTTCATGAAAATCTGGAATCGGATATTCAGCAGCAACCTTGGGCGGTACAAGGATTCAATAAAGTACTGTTGGATCCCGCCCGAGCAGGGGCTGCGGGTGTTATGACACACATAGTAAAACTGGCTCCAGAGAAAGTGGTTTACGTTTCCTGTAACCCCACAACACTGGCACGGGACAGCAAAATTCTGCTGGAAGCTGGTTATCATCTTGTCAGTGTGCGGATGCTGGATATGTTTCCGCACACCAGTCATCTGGAATCCATGGCACTGTTCAGCCGTGAGTCAATGACTATCGAGTAGGGAGAAATTATGGTTGCGGTAAGAAGTGCGCATCTCACACCGGCAGGTGAGTTTGCTGTTGAGAAGTGGATCGCGAGTTTAAACATCACTAACCCTCAATCCAGTGAAAAACTGGCAGAAACATGGCATTACTGTCACGCAAAAGTTCAGGGTCACCCCGATGCGGAGCTGTTGCTATGGCGTGGTGTGGAAATGGTGGAAATCCTGTCCACATTGAGCATGGATAATGACAGTATGCGTGCTGCGCTGCTCTTTCCCATCCTTAATACCAGGCTACTCGATAGCGAAACAGTGACAGAAACTTTTGGCAAGGCCATCACGAATCTGGTGAATGGTGTTCTGGAAATGGATGCCATTCGCCAACTGGAAGCCACACATACTGACTCTACCTGTTCAGTACAGGTTGATAATGTCCGCCGGATGCTGTTGGCGATGGTGGAGGATTTTCGCTGTGTCATCATCAAACTGGCTGAGCGAATTGCCCATTTGCGGGAAGTGAAGGATGCCAGCGAAGATGAGCGGGTTCTGGCGGCCAAAGAGTGTTCCAATATCTATGCTCCTCTGGCTAATCGGCTGGGGATTGGGCAGTTAAAATGGGAATTGGAGGATTTCTGCTTCCGTTATCTGCATCCCGATGAATATAAGAAAATAGCCAAGCTGCTGCATGAGCGCCGAATTGATCGTGAACAATATATCGATAAATTCATTACGACACTGCGTAAGTATATGTTGAAAGAAGGAATAAGCGGCGAAATTTACGGGCGTCCCAAACATATCTACAGCATTTGGCGCAAAATGCAGAAGAAAGCTCTCGCCTTTGATGAGTTGTTTGACGTGCGTGCGGTGCGGATTGTCGTCGATCGTCTACAGGATTGCTATGCCGCGTTGGGGATAGTGCATACACACTATCGTCATTTGCCGGATGAATTTGACGATTACGTTGCTAATCCGAAACCGAATGGTTACCAGTCTATCCATACTGTTGTTTTAGGGCCGGGAGGGAAAACCCTTGAGATCCAGATCCGTACCCGCCAGATGCATGACGATTCTGAACTTGGGGTTGCAGCGCATTGGAAATACAAAGAAGGCACTGCGATTGGGGGTAAATCCGGCAGTTATGAAAGCCGTATTGCGTGGCTGCGTAAGCTGATCGCATGGCAGGAAGAAATGTCGGATACCGGCGAAATGCTGGATGAGGTACGCAGTCAGGTGTTTGATGATCGCGTTTATGTCTTTACGCCAAAAGGGGATGTGATTGACTTGCCAATCGGCTCTACCCCGTTGGATTTTGCCTATCATATTCACAGCGATGTCGGGCATCGCTGCATTGGGGCAAAAATTGGCGGGCGCATCGTACCCTTCAGCTATCAGCTCCAGATGGGTGATCAGATTGAAATCATTACCCAGAAACACCCGAATCCAAGCCGAGACTGGTTGAATCCTAACCTTGGTTATGTGACGACCAGCCGTGGTCGTGCGAAAATTCACAACTGGTTCCGCAAGCAAGATCGCGACAAAAATATCATTGCCGGTCGCCAAATGTTGGACAATGAGTTGACGCATTTGGGTATCACCGTCAAAGAAGCAGAGAAGGAACTGATTGCCCGTTACAACGTGCATTCACTGGAAGAAGTGCTGGCAGGCATTGGTGTCGGTGATATCCGCATCCACCAATTGGTGAATTTCCTGCAAAACAGATTCAATAAAACAACGGCGGAGGAAGAGGATCGCGAGGCGCTTCGCAATCTAGAGAGCAAAACCTATACGCCACGTAATACAACCAGAGATAATGGCCGGGTTGTTGTTGAGGGCGTTGGTAATTTAATGCATCACATTGCCCGTTGCTGCCAGCCTATTCCCGGCGATGAGATCATTGGCTTTATTACTCGCGGGCGCGGTATTTCTATCCATAGTGCGGATTGTGATCAGCTGGCAGAACTGGAAGCCAGTTCGCCAGAACGGATCGTTGATGCGGTGTGGGGAGAAAGTTATTCCAGTGGCTACTCCCTTGTAGTGCGGGTACTTGCCAATGACCGCAGTGGATTATTACGTGATATCACGACCATCCTCGCCAATGAAAAAGTCAATGTGCTGGGGGTCAGCAGCCGTAGTGATGTTAAGCAACAGCTTGCTACCATTGATATGAACATTGAGATTTATAACCTACAGGTGCTTGGGCGGGTATTGGCAAAACTCAATCAATTGCCTGATGTGATTGAAGCCAGACGTTTGCACGGTAATTGATTATATATGAATAAAATGAAAACTATCTCCATCGAACGACTTAAAGGGATTATGGCGCAATTGCGCCATCCCCGGAATGGCTGTCCCTGGGACAAAGTACAAACTTCAGCCACGATTGCCCCTTACACGCTGGAAGAGACTTATGAAGTACTCGATGCAATTGAACGCAATGATACTCATGCCCTGAAAGAAGAGCTGGGGGATTTGCTGTTTCACATTGTGTTTTATGCTCAGATGGCTCAGGAGCAGCAACAATTTGATTTCGACGATATCTGCGAAGCGGTATGCGACAAACTGGAACGCCGCCATCCTCATATCTTCAATCAACAAGCGGGGATCAGCAGCGAAGAGGCGATAGGAAGCTGGGAACAGCGCAAGACCGCAGAAAGGGCGGAGAAAGATCAGCACTCAGTGCTGGATGATATTCCTGCCAGCCTGCCGGCTCTGATGAAAGCCTATAAGATCCAGAAACGCTGTGCTTCGGTTGGCTTTGATTGGGACACACTTGGCCCTGTGTTGGATAAAGTCTATGAAGAAATTGATGAAGTCATGGCTGAAGCGCAGCAGGCTGTCGTTGATGAAGCCCGATTGGAAGAAGAACTGGGAGATTTGCTGTTTTCGGTGGTCAATTTATCCCGCCATTTGGGTCATAAGCCGGAGATGGCATTACAAAAAGCCTGCCAGAAATTTGAAAATCGTTTTCGCAATATCGAAAAACTGATCCTGGACAAAGGATTGACACTGGAAACGGCTACGTTGGATGAGATGGATGCTATGTGGCAGCAAGTGAAAAATCAGCAGCTATAAGCCAGTGACAGAAAAAACGACATAAAAATAGCGAAAAGGATGTCGCATGCGTAGCTGAATAACCTGAATTAAGTGAAAAAATTTCACACTAATAACTTGATGAATTTAAAGAGAAAGAAGTACGGTTACTTCACAGTGTTACTGATTATGTGGCACTTTAACCTGTTTAGATGGTTTGTAGCGAAATTAAGGTTAGGGTATACTGCTTTCCCGTCCTGTTATATTCATCATCCTTTTAAACCTAAACTTTCAGGTTCAGCATGAAAACTAATTATATTTTTGTGACCGGCGGGGTCGTATCCTCTCTGGGTAAAGGCATTGCCGCAGCCTCTTTGGCGGCTATACTCGAAGCCCGTGGACTCAATGTCACCATTATGAAACTGGACCCGTACATCAACGTCGATCCAGGCACAATGAGCCCAACCCAACACGGGGAAGTTTTCGTTACCGAAGACGGCGCTGAAACTGATCTTGATTTAGGTCACTACGAACGTTTCATTCGAACCAAAATGACACGCCGCAATAATTTCACGACTGGCCGTGTCTATTCTGAAGTGTTGCGCAAAGAACGCCGTGGCGATTATTTGGGTGCAACCATTCAGGTTATCCCTCACATCACCAATGAAATCAAAGACCGTATCATCCGTGGTGCAGAAGGTCATGATGTTGTGCTGGTGGAAATCGGCGGTACTGTCGGTGATATCGAATCTCTGCCATTCCTCGAAGCCATTCGTCAGATGGCGGTAGAAGTGGGTCGCGAAAATACGCTGTTCATGCACTTGACTCTGGTGCCTTATATGGCCGCAGCGGGCGAAGTGAAAACTAAACCAACCCAGCATTCTGTGAAAGAATTGTTGTCCATTGGCATTCAGCCGGACGTGCTGATCTGCCGTTCAGATCGCATCATTCCCGCCAATGAGCGTGCAAAAATTGCGCTTTTCTGTAACGTACCAGAGAAAGCGGTTATCTCCTTAAAAGATGTTGATTCCATTTATAAAATCCCAGGCCTCTTGAAATCTCAGGGCTTAGATGATTATATTTGTAAACGATTCAGCATCGAACGCCCGGAAGCAGATCTGTCCGAATGGGAACAGGTCATTTACGAAGAAGCCAATCCAGCGGGTGAAGTTACCATTGGGATGGTGGGTAAATACGTTGAGCTGCCAGATGCTTATAAATCTGTGATTGAAGCACTGAAACATGGTGGGCTGAAAAATCGCCTGACTGTCAACATCAAGCTGATCGATTCACAGGACGTCGAAACGCGTGGTGTTGAAGTGCTGAAAGGTCTGGATGCAATTCTGGTACCGGGCGGCTTCGGTGGCCGTGGTATTGAAGGCAAGATCATGACGGCCCGTTACGCCCGTGAGAACAAAGTACCATATTTGGGCATTTGTCTGGGTATGCAGGTTGCTCTGATTGAATTTTCCCGCAACGTTGCAGGAATGGCAGGGGCCAACTCGACTGAATTTGAGCCTGAATGTAAGTTACCGGTTGTTGGTCTGATCACCGAATGGCGTGATGAGAACGGCAACGTAGAAGTACGTAGCGAAGAGAGCGATCTCGGTGGAACGATGCGTGTTGGTGGTCAGTTGTGCCATCTGACTGAAAATAGTCTGGTACATAAACTGTATGGCCAGGATGACATCATTGAGCGTCATCGTCATCGTTATGAAGTGAATAATTTGTTGTTGAAACGCATTGAAGATGCAGGCTTGCGTATTGCAGGCCGTTCAGTCGATAACAAGTTGGTGGAAATCATTGAAAACCCTGCGCATCCATGGTTTGTGGCGTGCCAGTTCCACCCGGAATTCACTTCAACGCCTCGCGATGGTCATCCGTTATTTGCCGGCTTTGTTGAAGCTGCCGGTAAATATCAGAAAGGCCAGTTGAAATAAGATATGGGACAATAGGTTGGTTTTGAACTGATGACTCTTAAGATAATTGTTTTTAGTTTCAACCTATTGCCCGGAATTTAACTTGTACTGAGGAAAACTTAATGTCCAAAATCGTTAAAGTGCTTGGCCGTGAAATCATTGATTCCCGTGGTAACCCAACTGTAGAAGCCGAAGTGCATCTGGAAGGGGGTTTTGTAGGTCTGTCTGCTGCTCCGTCAGGCGCATCAACGGGTTCTCGCGAAGCACTGGAACTGCGTGATGGCGATAAATCCCGCTTCATGGGTAAAGGTGTACTGAAAGCCATTGCTGCGGTTAACGGCCCAATTGCACAGGCCCTGGTTGGTCAGGATGCGAAAGATCAGGCTAACATCGACAAAATCATGATCGAGTTGGATGGTACTGAAAACAAATCTAACTTCGGCGCTAACGCGATTTTGGCTGTTTCCCTCGCGAACGCCAAAGCAGCGGCAGCCGCGAAAGGTATGCCTCTTTACGAGCACATTGCAGAGTTGAACGGCACTCCGGGTCAATTCTCTATGCCATTGCCAATGATGAATATCATCAACGGTGGTGAGCATGCTGACAACAACGTAGACATTCAGGAATTCATGATTCAGCCAGTGGGTGCAAGCACCCTGAAAGAGGCTGTGCGCATGGGTTCTGAAGTATTCCACAATCTGGCAAAAGTGCTGAAAGCAAAAGGCATGAACACTGCGGTAGGTGATGAGGGTGGTTATGCGCCTAACCTGGAATCCAACGCAGCAGCGCTGGCAGCAATCAAAGAAGCGGTTGAAAAAGCAGGTTACGTACTGGGTAAAGACATTACTCTGGCTATGGACTGCGCGGCTTCTGAATTCTATAACGAAGAAACTGGCAATTATGAACTGAAAGGCGAAGGCAAAACTTTCACCTCTCAGGAATTTACCCATTATCTGGAAGGTTTAACCAAAGAATACCCAATCGTTTCCATCGAAGATGGCCTGAACGAGTCTGACTGGGAAGGTTTTGCTTACCAGACTAAAGTTATGGGTGACAAGATCCAATTGGTTGGTGACGATCTGTTCGTAACCAACACTAAGATCCTGAAAGAAGGTATCGAAAAAGGTATTGCAAACTCCATCCTGATCAAATTCAACCAGATTGGTTCTTTGACTGAAACTCTGGCTGCAATCAAGATGGCAAAAGACGCAGGTTACACAGCGGTTATTTCTCACCGTTCTGGTGAAACTGAAGATGCAACCATTGCCGATTTAGCAGTAGGTACCGCAGCGGGTCAAATCAAAACTGGTTCTATGAGCCGTTCTGACCGTGTTGCTAAATACAACCAGCTGATCCGTATCGAAGAAGCATTGGGTAACCGTGCACCTTTCAACGGTCTGAGAGAAGTAAAAGGTCAGGCATAATTGTTGGCTGATCTCGATAAAAAATAAATTTTATTTATGTTTTGGCGAAAGGGTTTAAGCTCTTTCGCCTTTTCGCAAAAGAAAGTTTTATTTTTCATGGTGACTATCGACACAATTACAACGTTAAAATGTGACATAACAACAGAAACTTAGCCTGTTTTTTGGACAATTACTCAGCAATTAGTCAAATCCCGCGTAATAGATCCCAAAATCATACAACTCGTATTTTCTTCCTCGTTAATACTCCTTATTATTTCACATGTAATGTAATTCTTTAACATTTATGGCAATGATTCATCAATTATTCTTTTTACATTACAGAGTTATGTATCATTGTTTTATGGAGTCTTCATGGACGCTTCTGAATCTTTAACCCCAGCGATTGGGCCTACCCCCTCAAATAAAAGAGGCTTAATTATTCTCGCGCTGGATATCATCTTGCTTATAGCACTGCTTAAGTTTTTGCCTTATGGAGAAAAAGCAAACGCAGGCTTGGCATTGATGGCTTTTGTTGGTGTGTTATGGCTGACCGAAGCCATCCACGTCACGATTACTGCATTGTGTATTCCGATTCTGGCTGTAGGAATGGGATTGATGAATACCGGTGACGCACTGGAATCTTTTGCAAACCCGATTATCTTTTTGTTCTTCGGTGGCTTTGCACTGGCAACCGCGTTACACATCCAGGGTCTGGACAGATTGATTGCTAACCGCCTGTTGATGATTGCCCGTGGGCGCTTATCTGTAGCGGTATTGCTGATATTTGGTATCACCGCACTACTTTCCATGTGGATCAGCAATACGGCGACTGCCGCAATGATGCTGCCATTGGTTCTCGGTATTCTGGCTAATCTGGATGTTCGCTCTGAGCGTAATACTTTTGTATTCGTACTATTAGGTGTGGCATATAGTGCCAGTATTGGTGGCTTGGGTACCTTGGTAGGAAGCCCGCCAAATGCCATCGCAGCGGCGCAATTGGGCATGGATTTCATCACATGGATGAAATATGGCGTGCCGATGGTGATTATCCTAATGCCTGTCATGGTCGGGTTGATGTATTTCATGCTGCGTCCGAATCTGAACCACAAATTTGATCTGGAATTGGAACAGTTGGAATGGAATGGTAAGCGTTTGATTACCATGTTTATTTTTCTGTTAACCGTTGTGTGCTGGATTTTCAGTTCATTGATCAGTGATGCACTGGGTGGCGTAAAAGATCTGGATACGATTATTGCGGTGAGCGCAGCTATTCTGATTGGTATCTCTGGCGTATCAACGTGGTCACAGATTCAGAACAACACTGAATGGGGCGTATTGATGCTGTTCGGTGGTGGCCTGACTCTGAGTGCGGTCATGAAAAATTCCGGCGCCAGTGAAGTGATGGCGAATGGTATGGCGGCGACTTTTGGCACAAGTCCTTGGTTTGTGATCATCATCGCGGTTGCAGCGTTTATTATCTTCCTGACAGAATTTACAAGTAACACCGCGAGTGCAGCGCTGCTTGTGCCTATTTTTGCCACAATTGCAGAAGCGCTGGGAATGCCAGTCATGGTTTTGACCATGATCATTGGTATCGGAGCATCTTGTGCATTTATGCTGCCTGTAGCAACACCACCTAACGCGATTGTTTATGGCTCCGGCTATATCAAACAAATAGAAATGGTCAGAGTCGGTATGGTGCTGAACGTGGCATGTATTGCTATTATTTCTGCGGTTGCCTGGTTCTTCTGGCTGTAATGATTAAATAAATCATGAGAATCGCCACCCTTGCAGGTGGCGATTGTTTTAATCTTCTTTGGTACTGATATAGATGTTTTTCACTTCGGTGTAAGCATCCAGCATCATCTTGTGGGTTTCACGCCCAAGCCCTGATTTCTTATAGCCACCGAAAGGTGCATGAGCAGGCAGTTCGTGGTAGGTATTAATCCACATGCGACCTGTCTTGACTGCCTTGGCGACGCGAAGGGCACGGTTAATGTCCTGAGTCCATACAGCACCCGCCAAACCATATTCGGAATCATTGGCCATTTCGATGACCTCTTCTTCATTGCTGAATGGAATAACACACAGCACCGGCCCGAAAATTTCTTCCTGAGCAACCCGCATTTTATTGGTTACATTGGTGAGAATAGTGGGGTGAATGAAGAATCCGTTATCATATCCTTCACCTGTCATACGCTTTCCGCCAGTCAGAACGGTTGCCCCTTCCTGTTTGGCAAGATCGATGTAACCCAAAATGGTATTCATCTGCTCTTCACTGACCTGACTGCCCATCTCGGTTTCTGCCAGCATGGGATCGCCCACTTTGACTGATTCAAAGACTGTTTTCAGCGACTTCAGGAATTCATCGTGAATATCTTTATGCAGGAACAGGCGAGCACCGGATTCGCAGGCTTGCCCCTGATTCAACAAAATTGCGTAGGCAGCATGCTTGACTGCTTTTTTCATGTTGGCATCAGGGAAGATGATATTGGCAGATTTACCACCTAATTCCAGTGTTGCTGGAACGAGTCTTTTCGCTGCTGCTGCGGCAACGTTGTAACCGACTTCTGTTGAGCCGGTAAAGGCTACCTTGTCAATGCCTTCATGGTCGAGGATAGCCTGGCCGACGATTGAACCACGCCCCGTGACGATATTGACAACGCCTGCGGGCAGAACTTGATTCATTATGCGCCCCAGCTCAAGTAGCGTTATTGGGGTCAGGCTGGCAGGGTTGATAACAATAGTATTACCGGCTGCAAGGGCTGGAGCGAGTTTCCAAGCCGCCATTAATAACGGGAAATTCCATGGAATAATCTGCCCGATTACGCCAATAGGTTCTCTGATCACTAAGCTCAGTGTATCGTTATCGATAATATCACTGGTATCAGAATGAGCACGGATAACGCCGGCAAAATAACGGAAGTGATCAACGGAGAAAGGAATATCAAAATTACGGCATAGAGCCTGCGTCTTACCACCATCTAATGTTTCAAGGGTAATAAAACGCTCCGCTTCCGCTTCCAGTAGATCAGCGATTTTCAGCAACATGGATTGCCTTTCTGCGGCAGAGGTTTTACTCCATGTCGGCAGGGCTTTTCGGGCAGCTTTGACGGCAAGTTCGACATCTTCGGCATTACCCGCAGCATATTCTGTGAGCAATTCACCGGTTGCCGGGTTATAACTTTTTAGCGTATTTTTTGAAACACCATCGACCCATTCTCCGTTAATCAACATCTTATAAGATTTAGCGGGTAACAGTTCTTTGGCAATATCATGTAATCTTTTCATTATTTTCTCCGAGTACTTTGGTTTTTTGTATGCTAGGCCATAAGTTTTTAAGTTATTATAGGACTAACTCTTAATTTTCTAACAAAATTGTATTGAAATATAAAACGGTTGTGTCAATAAATGAGAGATATAAAATTTAATTCCTTGTTAAAACAAGAAGTCAGTAAAAAAGATGGCCTGATTTAATAAATCACCCTAAATGTTTTCCTAATAATAAATGTAAAATACAGTTT
>NZ_LFCV01000073.1 GCF_001037465.1 Xenorhabdus khoisanae | reverse complement strand
AGGTAGAAAAAGGTTCAAAAAAATCCCTCGATTAAATCGAGGGATTTGTGTAGAAGAGACAGGGCATAGCCGGGGGTTTTTCATATGCGCCTATAAGGCTTTCTTACCAGCCGCGCCCTAACAGGCGCATCGCAATCTGACATTTGCATTCTATGGATTACTTACGGCCCGTAAACGGGCTACCAGGATACGGGATTGATAACTGTTCTCCCAATTTATCCGCATCCAGTTGGTGCTTTATGTATTCCTGGATCTTAACTGTATTTTTTCCCACTATATCAACGTAATACCCCCGACACCAAAACTCTCGATTACGATATTTGAATTTGAGATCACCAAATTGCTCATAAAGCATCAGGCTACTTTTCCCCTTCAGATACCCCATAAAACTCGACACACTCATCTTGGGCGGGATTTCCAGAAGCATATGTATGTGGTCCGCACAAAACATTCTGCCTCCAATATGTTCACGTTTTTCCATTCACAGAGTTTTCTTAATATGCTGCCTATCGCTCTCCGTTTTTCTCCGTAGAACACCTGCCTTCGGTATTTTGGCGCAAAGACTATGTGATATTTACAGTTCCATCGGGTATGCGCTAAGCTCTTCTCATCCCTCATTGTGGGACCCCCTTTCGATTTTTTGATTCACTTTTGCAGTTGCCAGACCGCAAGGTGTTTTAACAAATCAAAAGGGGTTTTTATAGCAGACTTATAGCTGTAAGCTCTACGGAACCCCCAGCCAAGCTGGGGGTTTTCTATATACAAAAACGCCCTGCCAGATTAACGGGCAGGGCGTTTGGCGGATTTTAATCAAAAAATGATTATTTATTCGGACGCATTGCCGGGAACAGGATAACATCACGAATAGTATGGCTGTTAGTAAACAACATCACCATACGGTCGATACCAATTCCCAAGCCTGCTGTTGGTGGCAAGCCATGCTCCAGTGCAGTGATGTAGTCTTCATCGTAGAACATCGCTTCGTCATCACCTTCGTCCTTCTGGCGAACTTGCTCTGCGAAACGCTCTGCCTGGTCTTCCGCGTCGTTCAGCTCCGAGAAGCCGTTACCAATTTCACGACCACCGATGAAGAACTCAAAACGGTCAGTAATGAATGGGTTTTCGTCGTTACGGCGTGCCAACGGAGAAACTTCTGCCGGATATTCTGTAATGAAAGTCGGCTGAATCAAGTGGCTTTCTGCGGTTTCTTCAAAGATTTCACACTGAATACGACCCAAGCCCCAACCTTTTTCAATGTCAATGCCCAAGGATTTCGCGATAACAACGGCTTTATCCATATCATCCAAGTCTGCCATATTGGTTTCTGGACGATATTTGCAGATCGCTTCTTTCATGGTCATTTTGACGAAAGGTTTGCCGAAATCGAATTCTTGCTCACCATATTGCACCAGCGTTGTACCCAACACTTCTTGAGTCAAGGTACGGAACAGCTCTTCGGTCAGTACAATCAGATCTTGGTAATCCGCGTAAGCCATGTAGAGTTCCATCATGGTGAACTCAGGGTTGTGACGCGGAGAAACACCTTCGTTACGGAAGTTACGGTTGATTTCGAAAACGCGCTCAAAACCACCGACAACCAGACGTTTCAGATACAGTTCTGGCGCAATACGCAGGTACATGTCGATATCCAGCGCATTGTGGTGCGTAATGAATGGACGTGCACTTGCACCACCCGGAATCGCTTGCATCATTGGCGTTTCAACTTCCATGAAGTCTTTCTGGGTCATGAAGTTACGCAATGCAGACATCACGCGGGAACGGATCTGGAATGCCTTACGTGATTCATCGTTCGCGATCAGATCCAAA
Source organism: Xenorhabdus khoisanae (assembly GCF_001037465.1). GTDB lineage: Bacteria > Pseudomonadota > Gammaproteobacteria > Enterobacterales > Enterobacteriaceae > Xenorhabdus > Xenorhabdus khoisanae. The sequence goes on along the minus strand of NZ_LFCV01000073.1, from coordinate 41,315 downwards.
TAACGCTGGCGATAACGGGTTTCCTGATCTGCCAAACCGTGGAATTTATCCGGCAGTGGACGCAGTGCTTTAGTCAGCAGACGCAGTTCGGTACAGTGAACGGAAAGTTCACCCGTTTGAGTTTTGAACAACTTACCGCGTGCACCTAAAATGTCACCCAAATCCCATTTTTTGAACTGAGTATTGTAAATACCTTCCGGCAAGTCATCACGGGAAACGTAGATCTGAATGCGGCCGCCCTTGTCCTGCAAGGTTGCAAAAGATGCCTTGCCCATGATGCGACGTGTCATCATGCGACCAGCAACGGTCACTTCGATATCCAGCTCTTCCAACTCTTCCTTCGTCTTGCCATCGTATTTTGCGTGCAGATCTTCGGAAATGTTTTCGCGACGAAAATCATTTGGGAAAGCAATGCCGTTGCTGCGCAGTACAGCCAGTTTCTCACGGCGTGTTTTCAGTTCATTATTTAAGTCAGGAGCTTGTTCAGCTCCCTGCTGTTGTTGTGACATTTTAGTTCCTCATAGGCCAGCTTTTAAGCTTGCTTCAATGAATTTGTCCAAATCACCATCCAGCACAGATTGCGTGTTACGGGTTTCTACACCAGTACGCAAGTCTTTAATGCGGGAATCATCCAAAACGTAAGAGCGGATCTGACTGCCCCAACCAATATCCGATTTGTTTTCTTCCATTGCTTGTTTATCAGCATTCTTCTTCTGCATTTCCAGTTCGTACAGTTTCGCTTTCAACTGTTTCATCGCCTGGTCTTTGTTTTTATGCTGAGAACGGTCTGTCTGACATTGAGTGACGGTGCCAGTCGGTACGTGGGTGATACGTACAGCCGATTCAGTTTTGTTGACGTGCTGACCACCAGCACCAGAGGCGCGGTATACATCAATACGTAAATCAGCCGGATTGATTTCAATATCAATATCATCATCTACTTCTGGATAGATGAAGGCAGAACTGAATGATGTATGACGGCGGCCACCTGAGTCAAACGGGCTCTTACGTACCAAGCGATGAACGCCCGTTTCTGTACGCAGCCAGCCGTAAGCATATTCACCCACGATCTTGATAGTGGCGGATTTCAGACCTGCAACGTCACCATCAGATTCTTCAATGATTTCTGTCTTAAAGCCCTTGGATTCAGCCCAACGCAGATACATGCGCATCAACATGCTGGCCCAGTCCTGTGCTTCTGTACCGCCAGAACCTGCCTGAAGATCCAGATAACAGTTTGCGTTGTCATATTCGCCGGAGAACATACGACGGAATTCAAGCAGGCCCAGTTTTTCTTCTAACTGTTCCAATTCAGCGACTGCTTCATTGAAGGTTTCTTCGTCATCAGCCTCAACGGCCAATTCCAACAGACCGTTTACATCTTCCAATCCCTGATCAAGTTGATCGATGGTTTCTACGATGCTTTCCAGTGATGAACGCTCTTTACCCAACGCCTGTGCCCGTTCCGGTTCATTCCAGACATCAGGCTGTTCCAGTTCAGCATTAACTTCTTCTAAGCGTTCTTTCTTGGCATCATAGTCAAAGATACCCCCTCAGAACTGCTGTCCGTTCAGACAGGTCCTGAATGTGGTTTTTTACCGGATTAATTTCAAACATATTTTGTGTCTTATACGTTGTGTATTATGAATAAATGATGGTCGCATGGATATTTTCGAACCGCGTATTCTAACGGATCTATCACTGGGTTTATAGCATTTCCGCAGATTTACCACATCATCAGATGATGGCAATTCAGTAAGGCCAAATATGTTGGATCAAAAGCTGTACATCCCGATTACCACGAAATTCGTTAATATCCAATTTATAAGCCAGTTCTACCGTTTTGACGCTGTTATCCGGCCAGCGATTAACATCAATATTAAATGCGATGCCATCCAGCATTGGTCCGCCATTTAATGGTTCAAGCATCACTTTCAGATGGTTTTCACCAACAATTCGCTGTTGTAGCAACTTGAATTTACCGTCAAATACTGGCTCTGCAAACGCCTGTCCCCACGGGCCACCGTCACGCAGGATTTCTGCAACCTCCAGCGACAACTCATCCAATGCCAGTTCCCCATCACTCCAGACCACACCTTCAAGTTGGGAGATGTCCAGTAAATCTGCCACTAATGCAGAAAAATGGCGCTGAAATAGGTCAAATTTGTCTTGTTCAATCGACAATCCCGCTGCCATCGCATGACCACCAAATTTCAACATCAATCCCGGATGCAGGGTATCAAGGCGTTCAAGCGCATCACGCATATGCAAGCCATGTACAGAGCGGCCCGATCCTTTTAGCGTACCGTCCCCAGCAGGGGCAAAAGCGATAACCGGACGATGAAAGCGTTCTTTAATACGCGAGGCCAAAATACCCACTACGCCCTGATGCCATTCAGGATGGTAAATCGCTAAGCCATAGGGTAATTGGGTATGGGTGCGTTCGATTTTATCGCAAATCTGCAAGGCTTCTTGCTGCATGCCTTGTTCAATTTCCCGACGAGTCTGGTTCAAGCCATCCAACTCACAAGCGATCTGACGCGCTTGCATCATGTCATCTGTCAGCAATAACGCCACTCCAACAGACATATCATCCAGACGTCCGGCAGCATTTAATCGTGGCCCTAATGCAAAACCCAAATCACTGGCAGCCAGTTTTGTGGATTCTCGTTTGGAAATTTCGAGCAATGCCCGTATTCCCGCACAGCATCGCCCTGCCCGAATGCGATTTAGTCCCTGATATACCAAAATACGATTATTGGTATCTAGGGGAACCACATCTGCTACCGTACCTAATGCCACTAAATCCAGTAATTCCGCCAGATTAGGTAATGATATGCCTTGCTGCTCAAACCATGACAATTGGCGTAATTCCGCCCTGAGTGCGGACATCAGATAAAATGCGACGCCAACACCCGCCAATGCCTTGGAAGGAAAGGCACAATCAGCCAAATTGGGATTGATAATGGCATTGGCGGCGGGCAATGTTTCACCCGGCAAATGGTGATCGGTGACAATAACTTTAATGCCGTGTTGATGTGCCGCAGTGACACCGTCATGGGATGAGATCCCATTATCCACTGTGATAATCAGTTCTGCGCCTTTTTTGACGACTTCATCAACAACCTGAACGCTCAGGCCATAACCATCTTCAAAACGGTTGGGAACAAGATAATCAAGACGACGATATCCCATTGCACGCAATGCACGAATGCACAATGCGGTACTGGTCGCCCCATCCGCATCGAAATCTCCGACGATCACAATACGCCAATGTTCATGCAATGCTGTGATAAGCAAAGCAACTGCCTGTTCAATGCCGTTAAGGGATTGGTAATTAAGCAATCCCTTTGCACCGCGCTCCAGTTCATTTGCCTGACGTATACCACGCATGGCGTATAAGCGGCGTAATAACGGATGAATATTGTTGGGAAGCTGGCTGAAATCCGCCTCCGGTCGGCGGCGGAGTTGTGTTTCTTGATGCATTATCAGTTATTCACCACGTTGATCCAACATAGCTAATAAATCTTTCGGCGACAAATAACCACCAATCACACTACCATCTTCAAGAATAATCGCTGGTGTACCCTGAACGCCAAATTGCAGGCCTAGCTGATATTGTTTCGCGATATCAGTTTTGCATTCTTTAATTGGAGAAACCTTGTCACCTTTGAAAACCGCATTGAGAGATTTGTTCGGTGTCGCGCTGCACCAAATAGACTGCATCTCTTTGGCTGATTCGTGTTGCAGGCCATGACGAGGAAATGCCAGATAACGAACAGTAATTCCCAGATCGTTATATTCTTGCATGCTTTCATGCAGTTTGCGGCAATAACCACAAGTAATATCAGTAAAGACAGTAACAACGTGTTTTTCTTTCGGTGCTTTATAAATAATCATTTGATTTTTCAAAGCTTCCAGCTTTTTAACCAAAACCTGATTACTGACATTCTTGGGTATTTTGCCACTCATTTCATACAATGGTCCCTGTAACAAATATTTACCATCATTAGACATATAAATAATGCCGTGATCAGTTAAAATTGCACTCACGCCAGAAATCTGTGATGGGGTAATATTTTCTGCCTTGATTCCCATTTTAGCCAGTGACTTATTGATAGGGCTTTCATCAGCGAAGGCATTATTGGCAAAAGCATTGTTGGCAAAAGCAGTCAGTATTAAAGAAAGGCAAAACGCAATTTTCTTCATTGTTTGTTCCTTATTTGCATCTTTCTCCGCAGTTACCCACGAGGATGATGTTGTTGATGTAGCACCTTAAGGCGTTCGGTTGCTACATGAGTGTAAATCTGAGTTGTAGAGAGATCACTATGGCCCAGTAACATCTGCACAACGCGTAAGTCAGCGCCATGATTAAGTAAATGTGTTGCAAAGGCATGGCGTAAAACATGGGGTGACAAGCGTTCGGCATCAATTTCGGCCAATACGGCATAGTGTTTGATCCGATGCCAAAAAGTTTGGCGTGTCATCTGCGTTCCCCGCTTACTGGGGAAAAATACATCAGATACCGCGCCATTCAATAACCAAGGACGCCCATGCTCAAGATAATTTTCCAGCCAGTAAACTGCTTCTTCCCCTAAAGGGACTAATCTTTCCTTATTTCCCTTACCGACTACCCTGACCACTCCTTGACGTAAACTCACATCCGATAACGTCAGGCCAACCAATTCCGAGACACGTAATCCACACGCATAAAGCACTTCAAGCATAGCTTTATCCCGCAGTTCAATCGGCTGTTCAGTCACAGGCGCGTTGAGCAAATTCTCAACTTGTTTTTCGCTTAAATCTTTGGGCAGACGTTTAGGCAATTTAGGCGCAGATAATAACGCAGTTGGATCATCTTCCCGCATTCTTTCACGATAAAGGTACTGAAACAACCGCCTCATTGCACTTAGCAAGCGGGCTGAACTACTCGCTTTATAACCGCCGTCTACCCGTTCAGCCAAAAATGATTGTAGCTCTATAGATTGTACAGTAAGTAAATCATGGTCATAATGCACCAGCCAATTATTCAGAGCTTGTAAATCAAGCCGATAAGAAGCCAGCGTATTCTCAGCCAAATCTTTTTCCAGCCAGATGGTATCGAGAAATTGTTCTATCAGGGGATTAGCCGTTGGATGTTGTTTCGGAGAGCTGTTTTCTGATAAATCTTTTTCTGATGCCTTATTTCCTGATAAATGGCTTTCTGATAGGTTGTGTTTTCTTGGCACAAGCCCTCCTTTCTATATGCGCCTTCCAATCGGCTATTATGCCTGAAAAAGCGATTATTCTGTTACAATGCCACCCCTGATATTCGAAACTTCCTGATAAATAATGATGAAAATTGGTCTCTTTTACGGCTCCAGTACATGCTATACAGAAATGGTAGCAGAAAAAATACGCGATATACTCGGTGAAGATCTCATCGATCTGCATAATGTCAAGGATTGTGATCCGCAATTGATGGAAGAGTATTCTGTCTTGATCCTCGGTATGCCAACGTGGGATTTCGGAGAACTGCAAGAAGATTGGCTGGCTATTTGGGATCAGCTTCCGTCACTGGATCTGGCAGGAACAATCGTTGCCATGTATGGCATGGGAGATCAGATCGATTACAGTGAATGGTTTTTGGATGCATTAGGCATGCTGTATCATCATCTGCGACCAACAGGTGTACAGTTTATTGGTTTCTGGCCAACAGAAGGTTATGAGTTTACCAGCCCAAAACCGCTATCTGATGATGGTAAGCAGTTCGTCGGGCTAGCTCTGGATGATGTAAACCAGTTCGAACAAACCGATGAGCGTTTAAGTGAATGGTGTATGCAGATATTGGCTGAAATGGAAGCCTTATTCTGACGGTTTTTTAGCTATTTTTTAACAGAATATTGGCGCATAAGCTGGTTTAGATGGCGCCATGCTTCTGGTGACAGACTATCGGATGCCACCCACAATCTGACTGGTGACTGATGGCGTGCATTTTCCGCCTGCACAAGAGCATGAAGTATAACGACCATTCCATAGCGGCTAAACCACGGTGGTTGAGCGATGATCCACGCTGCTTTTTGCCAGTGCACTTTATTGCTCTTAAATAGCACCAATCGCCCCTGACACTGGCGAATATTTTTCTGACTCCATATCCAACTAATCATGATAATCGCAAGCAATGGGAGCCAGAAAAAAATACCGTTTGTCGGCCACGGCGCCAATAAAGCCGCCACAGCGATGCCGCCATGTACACCGATAGAAAACAGGTAAGTCTGGCGGGAGATGCTTAATTTATTGTTCCACAGGACCACGGGCTTGGTTTCTGCTCTGGATCAATTGCACCATATGAAAAAGCTCATCATCTTCAGGACGCCCATGATTCATGAGCCAGTTGAAAAGATCAGGGTCCGGACACTCCAGCAAACGAACGAAAACCCGCTTGTCGTCATCATTCAAGGAATCATATTCATACTCAAAAAATGGCATGATAGAAATATCCAACTCACGCATTCCACGACGACATGCCCAGTGAATACGCGCTTTATTACCAATATCCATGTTTAAAAAGCCTCTTTATCATTTTTCATCAAGCGGGATTATCAACGATTCTAACCTGTTTTTCATCATCTGCTACGGCTGAATGTCTGGATATATCGACAACTTGAGAAGCGTATCGCAACAACACAACAACGAATGTTTGAAAGGTAAATAACGGGAATAACCCCTTTGCATGAAGCAACTTCTCTTTTACCATTAGCGTTATTTCTCAGATAGTTTACTGGCAGGAGTTGTTATGGCTTACCAAATTCCGTTTTCTGCACAATCTCCCCTCCCTTCAGCAACACTCCCACTGACTTTAATTTCCCTTGAGGATTGGGGAATGGTGACCACCATTGGCGCTGACGCGGAGAAATATCTGCAAGGTCAAGTAACAACAGACATAGCTTCCCTGGATAAAAACCAACATGTGTTAACTGCGCATTGTGATGCCAAAGGAAAAATGTGGAGTAATCTACGGCTGTTTCGACGTGGAGAAGGTTTTGCCTATATTGAACGTCATTCCGTATTGGACACGCAATTAACTGAATTGAAAAAGTATGCTGTTTTTTCCAAAGTGACTTTTGCCAAAGATGACGAAAGTGTCCTGCTCGGTGTTGCGGGAACAGGAAGCCGGAAAGCATTGGCAACCTTCTTCCCTGATCTGCCCGATATCGAATCTCCTGTTATCCAACATGAAGCGACAACACTTCTCCATTTATCACTTCCTACTGAACGTTTTCTTTTAGTCACGGACAGCACAACCGCAGCTCAATTAACCGAAATGTTCGTCGAGAAGTTGCAATCACAATTGAATAACAGCCAACAGTGGCTGGCGCTGGAAATTGAAGCTGGATTTCCTGTGATTGATGCAGCCAGCAGCGCACAGCTTATTCCTCAAGCGACAAATCTTCAGGCAATCGAAAATAGTATCAATTTTAAGAAAGGTTGTTATACCGGTCAGGAGATGGTGGCACGTGCCAAGTACCGCGGTGCAAATAAGCGAGCTATGTACTGGTTGGCCGGTAGTGCCTCTTCTTTGCCTGCCGCTGGCGATGATTTGGAATGGCAATTGGGTGATAAATGGCGCCGGACAGGTTCAGTGTTGGCTGCGGTTAAACTGGCTGACGGTTTAATCTGGGTGCAAGTTGTCATGAACAATGATATGGAAACAGAGAGTGTTTTCCGTGTCCGTGAAGATGAAGGCCATGCCCTCACGATCCAAGCATTACCCTACTCATTAGACGAAGAAAAATAATTGTTGAGGTTTCCATATGTCATTAGCTGTACCTCCTGTTAATTTCGGCCCTTTTACTGATGTCATCGCGTTTATCATGGAACTGGATAAATTGAAGTATGTTCATCGCAAAACGAAATTACTGAACAATACCCGACATGAAAACTCCGCTGAACATAGCTGGCATTTCGCTATTGCCGTTCTCGGCTTTGCTCCTTATGCTGGCGATGTGGATATCAGTCGTGTCATCCAGATGGCCCTCATTCATGACATTGTTGAAATCGATGCCGGTGATGTGATTGCATTCGATCTGGCTGCCCGTGAAGCCATTCAAGAACAGGAAGTTAAAGCAGCTAACCGTATTTTCGGTTTACTGCCGGAAGCACAGAGAGAATATTTTCTGGAACTGTGGCACGAATACGAAGATGCCCTTACCCCCGAAGCGCGTTTTGCCAAAACACTCGACAGGATCATGCCTGTATTTATGAACCTGCATAATCAAGGCCAGAGTTGGGTCGAAAATAACATTCGCTTTGAACAAGTTTACAACCTGCTCCATTTTGTTGCCGAAAGTTATCCGGAACTGTGGCAATACCTTCTACCACAATTAGAAGCAGCGAAGGAAAAAGGCTGGCTGAAATAATTTCCATCTTTATCCAGTAAAAGCTGTCAGCTTTAGCCAATACGGTATCTGACAGCTTTAATATACATTTTCAATTGATTACCGCTTCAATCAGACGCGGCCCTTGATGGCGCATGGCAGATAAAAAAGCATCTTCAAACCCAGCCTGCAATTCCACCCGAACCGCCTCAATACCCATACCATGAGCCAAAGAAACCCAATCAATTTGTGGATTGTTCAGATCAAGCATTGAGTGTGCTTTTATCCCTTCCTGAACCGCCCCCACTCGCATCAATTCATTATTCAGCACCTTGTACCCCCGATTTGCCAAAATGATAGTTGTTATATCGAGTTTTTCCCGTGCCTGCGTCCAAAGAGACTGGAGGGTATACATAGCACTACCGTCTCCCACTAATGTGATAATTTTGCGGTCTGGACAAGCCACCGCTGCCCCTGTCGATACCGCCATCATGCTGCCAATGGCACCGCCAGTCAGATTCAAATAATCATGCGGCACTGCTGATGAGGTAATGCCATAATGAGCAAAACCAGAACTGACAGATTCATCCGCCAGAATTGAGTTTTCCGGCATGTGCCGTGCCACGGCCTGTATCACTGCTTGTGCATTCAAAGCGCCTGACCGTGAAAATTCCGGAATATGTAGTCTGGCAACGGCAAATGAGTCTTTGCACGCACCAAGTGATTCGGCCAATGTAGCCAATGCGCTACAACCATTTTCATGAGGATGAGAAAGTACGGAAAGAATACAGCCTTCCGGTGTCAACCAACCCGGTTTATCGGGATAAGCAAAAAAGCTAACAGGAGGTTTAGCTCCAACTAACACGAGCAAATCAGTGCCCTGTAAACTCTCCAATACCTGTTCGGCAAAATAGGGCAACCGTTCTACCTCTACCCGCCCCGCTCCACGCTGTAAACGGGGAGCAAAAGTGTCACACAACAATCTGGCTCCCGTATGCTTTGCTATCCGACCCGCAAGGATCAAACTCTCATCCCTAAGTACATTGCCCCGTAACAAAATGGCAGGAGATGAAGCGTGACGTAATTGCACTGCCACGCGCTCAATAGTATGAAGTGAAACTTCAGCGGGTGTAATGAATGGAAGTGGTACTGCAACATCATCTGCGTCATTCCATGCTGTATCTGCTGGCAGGATCAAAGTGGCTATACTGCCCGGTGCCGCATAGGCAGCTTGTACCGCTCTGGCTGCATCTGCACCAACATTTCTTGCGCTGGTGGAAGTACAAATCCAATCTGATACCGGGCGTGCGATACCAATGATATCCGATGCTAATGGTGCATCCATACCGACATGCGATGAGGCGTGATCACCGACAATATTCACAATCGCGCTGGATGCTCGATGAGCATTGTGAAGATTAGAAAGTCCGTTTGACAGCCCCGGGCCAAGATGAAGCAAAGTGCAGGCAGGTTTTTCCGCCATTCGGGCATAGCCATCAGCCGCACCCGTAACAACATTTTCGTGAAGACCGAGTATACATCGCATTTCACCGACACTATCGAGCGCCGAGACAAAATGCATTTCCGAGGTGCCAGGATTACCGAAACAGACCGTTACGCCACTGGCGGTTAACGATCTTAAAAGACTTTCAGCGCCATTCATAAACGTCTCCTTCTATTATTTTTTTGACTAACCAACTGCAAAGGCTGATTTAAGGATGTTTTCTGTCTTGTCCCAGATGACGGTTTCCTTTTAATTTGGCTGGCAGGTGTAAACAGTGAAGAAAATAAAATACACTGCCACACCTGTGTATCTTTAGATTAAAAAGCTAAAAATAACAACGAATTTTGATTTATGTGAAATTTTAATTCATTAACAATTAATTTAAAAAAATTAAATTTCACTTATGATTTTCATCCGGATTTCTTGGCGTTTTTCAGTAATGTCCACGCGATTATGACTACAATTCCAGTCAATCCTGTTACTAGCCAACTCGTCATATCAATGGCATTAATGAAAGAAGATGCTGCTGCATCTACCAATGTCTGACCTTCAATGCCCGTTAATGAGTGAGCAACCACGTGTGCACCCGCTAACGTCTCCAATGCCAGTCTGGCTTGTTCCTGAGAAATTGCATCAGGCAGTTTCAGGTTCAAGCGATAAAAAGCCGTTACCAATCCCCCAATAACCGTTGTCCCAAACACAACACCAATCTCATATGCTGTTTCACTGATTGCCGAAGCTGCCCCTGCCTTGGAAGATGGCACAGCCGAAAGTATCAGGTCATTGGAAACAGAGGCAATCGCACCAACTCCTACCCCCAGCAATGCAAAAGCGATAGCGATTGAAATCAGATCACTGCCTATACAGGCGATCAAGAAAAATGCCGATCCTGCCAGAGAGAGTAAAATTGGCATAAGCCAATGCGCTGATACTCTCTGAGCAACAGGCACTATTGCCATCCCAACAACGATTGCCATGATTTGACCGGGCACCAATGCCAAACTGGCTAACAAGGGTTTCATACCCAGTACTATTTGTAGAAACTGAGTGGCAAAAAAGACAAAACCCACCAATAACCCCAGACTCAATAAATTCACTATCACCGAGCCGGTAAATACACCATGACGAAATAGCGAGATATCCATCAGTGGTACGGATAGCGTTTTCTGTCGGCGTATGAAGCATTTTCCAGCCATCAAACCGATAGCGAGTCCGACAATGACATACAGATCAAAACCATCACTGGCTATGTGCTTAATCGCATAAACAATGCCTGTCATCGCGATGATTGATAATAAGGCACTATAACCGTCAACAATCCCTGTATGTTTTTTGTCAGACGGCGGCAATAAAATGGGACCAAAAATCAATAATGGAACCAGTATTGGAACAGCCAGCAAGAAAATGGCCTTCCAGTTAAAATATTGCAGTAGAATGCCACCAACTACAGGCCCTAAAGCAGAACCAACGGTAAGTGTTGTCGCCCAAATAGCGACAGCAATACGACGCTGTTCGCGATCTTCAAAAAGACAGCTGATCAAGGCCAGCGTTGATGGCATCAGCATCGCCCCAAAAAAGCCCAATGCAGCACGTCCAGCAATCAACTGTTCTGGTGATGTGGATAATGCGGTTAAAACTGAAACAACGGTAAATCCCAATGCGCCTGAGAGCAGCAACACACGATGGCCTATACGATCGCCAATACTGCCCATAGAAACCAACAATCCCGCCAATACCAAGGAATAAGCATCGATTATCCATAATTGCTGATTGGCACTCGGTTCCAAAGCTCCAGCTATTTTCGGCAAAGCAAATCCCAAAATAGTATTGTCTACAGTCACCAATAAAACAGGCAACATTAATATCAACAACCCAAACCAATTACGTAATCCAGCTTGCTTATTCGAATTGATGCCTTTGCTCAATGACATTGCCTGAACTCCTATTGTTCTTAATTGACGCATGTAAAAAATGTACGAGCAAGTAACTGCATTGGTATGCAGTTACTTGCTTATTTTTAAAGCGCCATGAAGTTATTTAAAGGAAACTTAGAATAATGAGATCATGAAATCATGAAATAATAAATTTACGTTATTAATAACGTAGAAAAATTACTTTTATGATTAAAGAGAAGGGCTAACTATAGAAGTAATAAAACTCCATCCAAACTGGCATACTTTTCACTCTCTGATTTCCCCCATCTTATCAGACGGGGGTTGACAATAAATCAATCTAAATCGTCATTAACGATAATCGTCAATCGGCGCACAAGAGCAATGTAAGTTGCGGTCACCGTAAACATCGTCCAGACGTTTAACCGTCGGCCAATATTTGTTGGCCTTCGTTTCCACCGTTGGGAAAACAGCAACTTCACGGCTGTAGGCATGGTTCCATTCAGAAACAAGTTCAGTCTGAATGTGTGGCGCGTTAACCAGTGGGTTATCTTCCAAAGACCATTCCCCTTTTGCCACTTTGCTGATTTCTTCACGGATTGCCAGCATTGCGTCAATAAAGCGATCAATTTCAACTTTGCTTTCTGATTCCGTTGGCTCAACCATCAAAGTACCCGCAACAGGGAATGACATGGTTGGTGCATGGAAACCATAGTCAATCAGACGCTTGGCGATATCCATTTCGCTGATACCGAACTCTTCTTTCAATGGGCGAATGTCCAGAATACATTCATGGGCAACGTAACCATCACGTCCGGTATAAAGGATTTCATAAGCCCCTTTCAGGCGAGCAGCGATGTAGTTTGCATTCAGGATAGCAACCTGACTGGCTTGCTTCAGTCCTTTGGCACCCATCATGCGAATATACATCCAGCTAATTGGCAAAATGGAAGCACTTCCAAATGGCGCTGCGGATACCGCCCCCAGTGTCGTAACACCATCCATTTCCACCACTGAGTGACCGGGTACAAATGGGGCAAGGTGTTTTTTCACACCAATCGGCCCCATACCCGGGCCACCACCGCCATGTGGAATACAGAAAGTTTTATGCAGATTCAGGTGCGAAACATCTGCGCCAATAAAGCCCGGCGTAGTGATCCCCACTTGGGCGTTCATGTTCGCGCCATCAAGGTAAACCTGACCACCATTTTGATGGATAATGTCGCAAATCTCACGAATGGTTTCTTCATACACACCGTGAGTTGATGGGTAAGTCACCATGATACAAGCCAGAGCGTCACGATGATTTTCTGCTTTTTCACGCAGATCGGTCAGATCAATGTTGCCTTCTTTGTCACAGTTCACAACCACAACTGTCATGCCCGCCATATGTGCCGAGGCAGGGTTTGTCCCATGCGCTGAGCTTGGTATTAAGCAAATATGACGATGCTGTTCACCACGGCTGGCGTAATAGCGACGAATTGCCAACAGACCAGCATACTCCCCTTGTGCCCCCGAATTTGGCTGCATACAAAATGCATCATATCCAGTCAATAGCACCAACCAATGGGAAAGTTGACTGATTAACTGATGATAACCTTGTGCCTGCTCTGTCGGGCAGAAAGGATGCATATCGGTAAATTCAGGCCATGTTATCGGCGTGATTTCTGCGACCGCATTCAGTTTCATGGTGCACGATCCCAGCGGGATCATTGCCTGATTCAGCGCCAAATCTTTACGCTCCAGACTGTGCATATAACGCATCATGTCCGTTTCGCTATGATAACGGCGGAAGTTATCGTGCGTCAGTATCTCATCATTACGCAGCATGCTGGCAGGGATAGATTGGTTGTCATTCGCTCTTGTGCTATCGAGCGTTTCGATATCCAATACAGCGTCAGATCCCGTCAGCACCCGGAATAAGGTTATCAGGTCATCGCGGCTGGTTTTTTCACTCAATGACACACCAACAGCCCCGAAAATATCGGTACGCAGGTTAATCTGCGCTTTCTCCGCTCTTGCCAAGACCTGAGCTTTATCTGCCACTTCAACCGTCAACGTATCAAACCATGTTTTATGACGCAGTGTGATACCCGCTTGTTGCAAGCCAGCAGCCAGAATATCAGTCAGTCGATGAATGCGGCTAGCGATGCGCTTTAAGCCTTCCTCGCCGTGGTAAACCGCATACATGCCTGCAATATTTGCCAGCAAGACTTGAGAGGTACAGATATTAGAGTTCGCTTTTTCACGGCGGATATGTTGCTCACGTGTTTGCATTGCCATACGCAATGCCCTGTTACCCGCTGCATCACGGGAAACACCAATAATACGCCCCGGCATGGAACGTTTGAATTCATCACGGCAGGCAAAGAAGGCGGCGTGAGGGCCACCGTATCCCATCGGCACACCAAAACGCTGCGCAGAACCAAATACAATGTCAGCCCCTTGTTTACCCGGTGCTGTCAGCATGACTAGTGCCATGAAATCTGCCGCGACGCTGACAATGATTTTACGTTCTTTCAGTTTCACGATGAGATCACTGTAATCGTGAACTTCACCCGTTGTGCCAATTTGTTGCAACAGAACACCAAAAACACCTTCTAACTCCAGTGCTTTCTCTGCTTTATCAACAATGACTTCAAACCCAAATGTTTCAGCACGGGTACGCACAACATCCAATGTCTGTGGATGAATGTCATCTGCCACAAAAAAACGCTCAGCATTCTTCAATTTGCTGATTCGTTTTGCCATTGCCATGGCTTCTGCCGCTGCTGTTGCTTCATCCAACAGAGAAGCAGACGCAAGATCCAAACCCGTCAGGTCAATCGTAACTTGCTGGAAATTGAGCAGAGCTTCCAGCCGACCTTGAGAAACTTCTGGTTGGTAAGGCGTATAAGCCGTATACCAGCCCGGGTTTTCCAACAAATTACGCAAGATGACAGGCGGAAGTATCGATGGCGCGTATCCCATGCCAATATAAGATTGATAGCGCTGGTTCTGGCTCGCCATTGCCTTTAATTCAGCCAGTGCCTGTTGTTCTGTTGCACTTTCACCGATTGCTGGCGGTTCTGACAATGCAATATTGCGGGGAACGATTTTATTTGTCAGATCGTCAAGAGAATTTGCACCAACTATCGCCAACATTTCTGTTTGCTGTTCAGCAGAAGAACCAATGTGGCGACGAATGAATTCACCTTGATTTTCAAGTTGGATTAGTGTCTGAGTCATTGATGATAATTTCCTGAAACTAGCTAAAAACGGCACACATAAAAAAGCCCCATTCACAACGTGATATGGGGCGGTCAATACAATTATTCGTCTTCTTCTAAAAGTGACTGATAACCTTCAGCATCAAGCAGGTTAGTCAGTTCACTCTCATCAGTAATTTTGATGCGGAACAGCCAACCTTCGTTATATGGCTCACTATTCACTAATTCGGGTGAGCCTTCCAACTCAGGGTTAACAGCGATGACTTTACCACTCAATGGCGCGTAGATATCAGAAGCAGCTTTAACTGATTCTACAACTGCGCAATCATCACCATTATTTACCTCTGTGCCGACGTCAGGCAAATCAACGAACACCATATCACCCAATAATTGTTGAGCATGTTCGGTAATACCTACCGTGTATTCACCATTTCCTTCCGAACGAACCCATTCGTGTGATTCTGTATATTTCAATTCTGTTGGTACATGACTCATCGTTGCCATCTCCTTGTTTCTTATTGATTAATAAAAAATTAAAACAATCAAAACATTACAACCAAAAATCAGTCTACGAGTGGTTTACCCATCCGCACAAAACCCGGTTTCACAACCTGAACAGGCATTTCACGATTACGGATCTGAACAATCGCTTGTTCACCAATACCTTGTGGTACACGTGCAAGGGCGATACTAAATCCCAGAGTTGGGGAGAATGTTCCGCTGGTAATCACACCGGAACGAATTTCGCCTGAATTATCGGTGAAACTGACGGTTAAACCACCGCGCAGCACTCCTTTTTCACGCATGATTAACCCTACCAACTGATCTGTACCGGCTTCACGCTGCCTTTCCAGCGCTTCGCGGCCAATGAACTGACGATCTTCCGGTTTCCAGGCAATCGTCCATCCCATGTTGGCGGCCAGTGGTGAAATGGTTTCATCCATCTCCTGACCATAAAGATTCATGCCCGCTTCGAGACGTAATGTGTCACGTGCTCCCAATCCCGCAGGTTTTACACCTACGGTTAATAACTGCTGCCAGAAATCTGCTGCGTGTTCTTTTGGTAACGCAATTTCATAACCCGCTTCACCAGTGTAACCCGTCGTCGCAATAAAGAGAGCGCCGGACTGGACGCCCCAAAAAGGCTTCATACCGATTACAGCCTGCTTTTGTTCATCGCTTAATAGTGATTGAACTTTGGCTTGTGCATTTGGCCCCTGAACAGCGATCAGAGCCAAATCATCACGCACTGTAATCTCGACGTCATATTTCTCCGCATGTTGGTTAATCCATGCTAAATCTTTCTCACGCGTTGCTGAATTAACAACCATACGATAGAAGTTATCAGTGAAGAAGTAGACAATCAGGTCATCAATCACGCCACCAGAAGCATTCAGCATTCCGGTATAAAGCGCCTTGCCCTGCTCGGTCAGTTTGGCGATGTCATTTGCCAGAAGGTAACGGAGAAAATCACGGCAACCTAGGCCGTGCAGATCCACAATAGTCATGTGGGAAACGTCGAACATACCAGCATCAGTACGCACGATATGATGCTCGTCGATTTGTGAACCATAATGCAGGGGCATCATCCAGCCATGAAAATCTACCATGCGTGCTCCGCATACCAGATGTTGATCATATAGTGGGGTGTGTTTTGACATTATTTCCCTCTTTCCATTCTTGACATGAAAACATTCGTGACCTGAAAAAACATACGGCGCATTAACCGGCAGATGTTGGATCATGAAGCAAAGAAGCGGTTAATCACGCAAACGATACCTTAGAATCAGAAGTTATCACTGAAACTGGAAATGAACCATAAAATAAATTAGCGGCATTGGTGTGATAACCTGAAAAAACGCTTACTATCATGCAGAATTTTTGTCTAATTTATTGCGTCAAAGCGCTCAAAATTTGCAATAAACGGCAGGAACCAATCTTTTTCGATTAGGAAATGACTAAAGTGTGAAGCAAATCAACTGAACACACCTTAGTCTAATATAAGAAAAACTAATCCTAAATGGGAGGATAAATTAGATTTTTTCAACCGAAGCGGTTTGGGAAATGAGCCAGTCAGGGAGATCGTTGAGGCCCATTGCGTGGCGAAGCAATTGCGGTTTTATTCCCGGTAAGTGATCAGCCAATGCTAATCCAACCCCTCGCAATAACTTTTTAGCCGGATTATTACCCTCAAATAACTGACGGAATCCCTGCATGCCTGCCAACATAACCGCAGCACTGTGCTTACGACGGCGTTCATAACGCCCTAAATAGAGATACTGACCAATGTCTTTTCCCTCGCAATTCAGTCGGTTCAATTCACTAATCAGTTCAGCCACATCCATAAACCCCAGGTTGACACCCTGACCAGCCAAAGGATGAATGGTATGTGCCGCATCTCCCAATAGTGCCAGGCGATGCGCGGCAAAGTTGCGGGCATAACGCCCCATTAATGGAATAGCTTGCCGATCACTGATTAATTCACATTGGCCTAGCCGCATGTCAAATGTCACACCCAATTGCCGATTGAACAATTCAGGTTCCATGGTTTTGCGCTGTTGTGCCGATTCAGCCGGCAGTGACCAAACAATTGAGCATAAATGAGGATCAGACAACGGCAAGAAAGCTAATATTCCATCACCATGAAAAACCTGACGTGCAACGCCCTGATGAGGTTCTTCAGTGCGAATAGTTGCTATCAGCGCATGATGCTCATAATCCCAAAAAGTCAGTGGAATATCGGCATGTTGACGCAACCAAGAGTGTGCGCCGTCTGCACCAACGACTAAGCGCGAAGTTAGCATGCTTCCATCAGATAAGGTGATGAAGGCTTCACTTTCTCCCCAGGCAACATTCTGGAGGGTGGATGGGGTAAGAATCGTCACATCTGACAAATTTTCCGCACGTTGCCAAAGCGCTTGTCGGATTACATGATTCTCAATGATATGACCAAGATGTGTCAGGCCATTTTCGTCCGCATTAAACTGAATGCGGCCGAAGCTATCCTGATCCCAAACTTCCATGCCCTGATAAGGACTCGCTCTCATCGCAAGAATATTCTGCCAGACACCAAGATGAGTGAGTAAACGTTCACTTGCTGCATTGATGGCCGATACACGCAACGCATGTTCTTCATTGGCATCAAATTTCTTTGTTGGTGAATGTTCTTCTACAATCGCGATGCGCAAACCGCTACCTTGCAAACCACAGGCCAGCGCAAGGCCAACCATACCGCCCCCTGCGATCACCACATCAAATGATTGCATGTTTTTCTTTCCTCTTAATCTGCCTAAGCTGACCGGGTAACCCAACCCAATGTCTGGCGGGCAAATAGATCCCGTATCGGTGGTAATGCTTCCATCGTCATCAGACCCAAATTTCGCCCGATTCTTAACGGCAAGTAGTCATTGGCGAATAATCTGACCAATCCATCCGTGATACCAATTGTCGTTTCACGATCTGCCTCACGCTGCTGCTGATATTGAGCCAGCATTTTATAGGCTCCAATATCTTGCCCTGCAATAGCCGATTCTGAAATGATCTGCGCCAATGCCATAACATCACGCATACCTAAGTTAAAACCTTGCCCGGCAATCGGGTGCAAAGTTTGGGATGCATTGCCGACCAGCGCCAGGCGATGGCTAATTTGCCGGCTTGCTGTCGATAAAGCCAATGGATAACTGTACCGCTGACCGGTTTCCAATATTTTCCCTAAACGCCAGCCAAATGCTTGTTGCAGATGTTGGATGAATTCGGCCTGACCCCATCCATTGATTTCTGACTGTTTTTCCAGTGGGTGACACCACACCAAAGAACTGCGCCCTTCAGACATAGGCAAGAGAGCTAACGGGCCATGTTCAGTAAAGCGTTCAAACGCTCTTCCTTGGGGGTGCTCAGAAGTCAGGACATTGGCGATAATCGCTACCTGATCGTAAGATTGCCGCTGGAATGGAATATTACACGCCTGAGCTATCGCAGAATGGCTACCGTCCGCAGCCACCAGCAATTCCCCTGTCAGTTTTTCACCATTATTAAGCGTAACAATGACAGAATTTTCCAGACGCTCGACGGAATTCACTGTAGCCGGACAATAAAGTTTGATATTCGGTGACTGTTTCAGTAAATCAAACAGATGGATACCGGCATCATGTAATTCAATCACATTACCCAATGCCGGAATATGATAATCATCAGCGCGGATATTGACAAAACCGTTATGACCACGGTCGCTGACATGAACGTGAGTGATTGGAGTCACACAATGTTTCAGTGCAGACCAAATATCGATCTGATCCAAGCGCTGACATGTACCATAAGCCAAGGCAATGGCTCTCGCATCAAAACCCGGATGCTCCTGAGTGGGTTCTGCGACTTCAATTAAGGAGACTTGTAACTGCCCCCGACTCAGCGAAGAAATAGCCAGTGCCAGTGTCGCTCCTGCCATTCCTCCACCCACGATAATCACGTTCATTATCACTTCCTGATTATTTTAACCTTAACCCTGTTTCGCCTGTGCCATCAGCGCTTCTATCTCATCGGGATCTTTTACGACATGCTCAGTCAGGTTTTCATTTCCGGTTTCCGTTATCACGATGTCATCTTCAATACGGATACCAATGCCGCGGTACTCCAACGGAACATCCGCATCCAGCGCAATGTAAAGCCCCGGCTCCACTGTCAGCACCATACCGGGTTCCAGTATGCGATCACGCTCAACACCGTAATTGCCCACATCGTGTACATCCAATCCCAACCAGTGACTTAAACCATGCATGAAAAATTGGCGATAAGCATTGGTCTCGATCAATTGTTCGACTTCACCATGCATAATTCCCAATTTTACCAATCCATTAACCATGATACGCACAACCTGCTCAGTGACTCCGCGGATGCTGGCGCCGGGTTTGTATAACTCCAGAGAAACATTGATGGCTTCCAGCACAATGGCATAAATTTCACGTTGTGGACGAGTAAATTTGCCATTGACCGGAAATGTCCGTGTAATGTCGCCTGCATACCCTTCATATTCACATCCGGCATCGATCAAGACTAAATCACCGTCTTTCATTCGACGTTCATTTTCTGTGTAATGCAGAATGCAGGCGTTTTCTCCCGCACCAATGATGGTGTTATAAGCAGGATAACGTGCACCTTGATAGGTAAATTCATGATGGATCTCAGCCTCAAGCTGATATTCAAGCATGTCAGGACGACAAACCTGCATGGCTCGGGTATGCGCCTGCGCACTGATTTTCCCAGCCTTGCGCATGATTTCCAATTCAGCTTCCGACTTGAACAGGCGCATTTCATGCAGCCACGGACGCCAATCCACCATAGCAGACGGAGCACGGAGATTACGGCGACTATTTTTGCGCAATTTATCCAAGGCACTAAATACGATGTTGTCAGCGTATTCAAACTCTCCTTGCGCGTGATAAACCACTTCTAAGCCATTCAGTAGTAAATAGAGCTGTTCGTTGAGATCATCATATGGCAGAGCACGATCCACGCCCAGTTTTTCCAATGCGGCTTCTTGCCCAAGACGACGGCCAAACCAAATTTCCGCATTCAAATCACGGACACGGTTAAACAATACGCTATGATTGTGAGTTTCATCACTTTTGATCAGTATCAGAACCGCTTCCGGCTCATTGAAACCTGTCAGATAAAGAAAATCACTGTGCTGACGATAAGGATACTCGCTATCTGAATTACGTGTCGCAGGCGGGGCAGAAAAAATAATGGCCGCACTGGCCGGTGCCATGTTTGACAATAGTGCCTGACGACGGGATAAATATTCTTGTTTAGTCATACCCTCTCCTGCGATTTCATTATTATTAGTTAGGATACCCTTTATCTTTCAAGTTGTTGCTTTCTCAGCCACGTTTACCCGCTCCTAATCGCACAGTCAGTTATGCTTTCAGGATCCGTTCATTTGCCATTGTGCTACGACTTGAAATTTATTAGGTATATATCACCAATCAGTGCAACGTTGGTTTTTCATTTTTTGCACTACCTGAAGTTTTCGGCGTTGCTAAAGCGATATAACAAAGCTGAACTGCAACACGAACATATTCCAGGACTTCTTCAAGAGCTTGGGACAGCTCTTCTTGATCTTCGTCCTCGTCATACCCCAGCATGCCGATATTACGTAAATCGGTGACAATTTCTTTAATTTCTGGTTTTTCTGTCAATTTTGGATTTGCGACACCCAATCCCAATAGAAAATGGTTCACCCATCCCGCCAACGCATCCGCACATTCAAAAACACCGGCTTCTTCATCAGGAAGCAGTAGCTTAAATGCAAAATTACTGTCATCAAGCAATTCAAAGGTCGTTTCGTACAATTCCCTGAGAGGTACGGACAAAACCTGAGAAAATGCCAGACCATCATTCGCGAGATCATGCACCAATGACTGCCAACTACTATCATGATTTCCACCACATAGTAATCCACTGATTAAGCCGTGCATTTCTGCTGCTGTCAGCGCAACGGACTGTTGATGCAAAATTTCATCAAATGACTGATAATTAGGTAATGAGTTTTGTATAGACATGTATATTGATCATCGTTGGCGATATAAGTTCATGCTATGCTACCATCAAGGGGAGTCGCTATACCAGACAGCATACACCGATATAAGGAGGGGGAGCTTTTGGTATTGTACGGTAATGATTGGTGTCGACCTTGTTTTTATACCAAAATTTATTTTATGCCCAAGAGATTTCAAGTTGTAACTCAGCCATTAAAGCTACAATTTGAAAGATGAGGGCTATATGTCAAAATCAAGGTATCGGCACAGTAATAAATCAGGAAGGTGTCATGTCTGCACAACCAGTAGATATTCAGATTTTTGGGCGGTCATTACGTGTCAATTGTCCACCAGAGCAGATAGAAGCATTGCAAGCTGCTGCTGAGGAGCTTGATCAACGTTTGCAAAACCTCAAAGAACGCACCAGAGTAACTAACACTGAGCAGCTGGTTTTTATTGTAGCGCTGAATGTTTGTCACGAGTTAGCACAAGAAAAAATGAAAACCCGTGATTATGCCTACAATATGGAACAAAAAATAAAAATGCTCCAGCAGACTATTGAAAACGCATTGTTAGAACAAGGTAAAATTACCTGATGTTCCACCTGTCAATAAACTCATTCTTGTTGATAAATCAGGCAGTAGTCACTATAGATGAATATAAGCAGTTGCTTTCTTCGTTTAGTTCCATACAATAGGCTCTATAGCGTTGTTTAGAGCCTATTTAGAGTTTTAAGCAGCAAAAAATTTCTCTGAGGTGTGCGTGAGCGGGGAAGTCCCCTGAGCCGATATTTCATACCTTATAGAATGTAGTGCTCTGTTTCTTGTGAGCATGCTTGGCCAGACCAAGAAGCCTAATAGAAACGACTCTACGTTCACCTTGAACCAAGGGTTCAAGGGTTACCACCTGCAACGGCATCTTGGAGAACCCTAATTTTTATCTGTTTTGTATCCTTTTCTGCATTAAACAGGCAGGTATCATGCAATCAGATTCTTTTTTCTCTCTCCGAAAAAACATTCGAAAAAAAATTCGACAATTACGTCAAAGTTTACCCCCTGAGCAACAAGCGCAATTTGCCCTGCAAGCAGCCAAACAAGTCATGGCTCATCCGAAGGTTCTGCAAGCTAACAAAATTGCCCTGTATCTCTCTTTCGATGGGGAATTGAATACACGCCCATTAATTCAACAACTTTGGCAACAAAACAAACAAGTCTATTTGCCAGTATTGCATCCTTTCAGCCGGAATCACTTACTTTTCCTGCGTTACTGTGCCGATACGCCCCTGATTCGGAATCAATTCAATATAGAAGAACCTTCGCTGGATATCCGGCAGGTTTTGCCTGTTTCTGAACTTGATGTCATGTTCATTCCGCTCGTTGCTTTTGATTGTACAGGGCAACGTTTGGGTATGGGAGGCGGATTCTACGATAGGACTCTCGCAAAATGGCAACAACAGAACTTTTATCCGATAGGATTAGCACACAATTTCCAGCTAGTGGAAACATTACCCAGTGCAAGTTGGGATATTCCTTTGCCGGAAATTATTACACCAGAAAAAGTATGGAAATGGGCGTGAATCTTTAACTGATTAATAAGGGCTATTGAATATTCAACAGCCCTTCTTTCACTCTTGGTGAATTAGTAAAGTAACCGGGAACGGATTGTGCCAGGCAAGGCTTTCAATTGTTGCAATACCAATTCAGCTTCAGCAGTGCTCTGCACCGTAATATCAATAACCACATAACCAATATCGCCTTCAGTTCGCAGATATTGTGCTTCAATATTGATTTCTTGAGCAGTGAACACTTGGTTGATGCTGGTTAAGATACCGGGACGGTTTTCATGGATATGCAGCAAACGGTTAGTATCTTTGGCATGAACAGGCAGTGAAACTTCAGGGAAATTAACCGCGGACAGCGTAGAACCATTGTCAGAGTATTTCACCAACTTACCTGCGACTTCAGCACCAATATTTTCTTGGGCTTCCTGAGTCGATCCACCAATATGCGGTGTCAGTAATACGTTATCAAACTTTGTTAATAACGAGATAAAAGGATCGCTGTTTGTTGCTGGCTCTTCTGGGAATACATCAATCGCCGCACCAGAAATATGCCCGTTTTCCAACGCTTCACTTAATGCAGGAATATCTATCACGGTGCCGCGTGAAGCATTTATCAAAATTGAACCTGGTTTCATCAGTTCCAGCTCCGTTGCACCAATCATATTTTTGGTTGAAGCTGTTTCAGGTACGTGCAGGCTCACAACATCACTCATATTCAATAGTTCAGATAGATGATGAACTTGCTGTGCATTACCTAATGGCAATTTATTTTCAATATCATAGAAATAAACATTCAGACCAATACTTTCAGCCAAAATACCGAGCTGAGTACCGATATGGCCGTAACCAATAATACCTAGTTTCTTTCCGCGAGCCTCATAACAACCTTTTGCCTGCTTATCCCATACGCCTTTATGTGCTTTTGCATTTGTCTCAGGAATACGGCGCAATAACAACAGCAACTCACCCAACACCATTTCAGCGACTGATCGGGTATTGGAGAATGGTGCATTAAATACAGGAATACCGCGTTTTGCTGCGGCTTTCAAATCGACTTGGTTAGTACCAATACAGAAACATCCCACAGCAACCAATTTTTCCGCTGCGGAAAAAACTTCTTCAGTCAACTGGGTACGGGAACGGATACCCACAAACCGGGCATCACGAATGGCTTCTTTCAGTTCTTCTGGTTCCAATGCCCCTTTATGATATTCAATATTGCTGTACCCAGCCGCTTTCAGTTTGTCTACTGTACTTTGATGAACGCCTTCCAGTAGCAGAAATTTAATCTTATCCTTTTCTAAAGATACCTTAACCATTTGCCCGCCCTAGTTGTACTAACTTCATAACGCCTATAGATGTCACCAAAATAACAAAAAAAACGACAACAGCAATACAATCGATTGCTTATATAACAGGATAAGAAACAGTAAATAAGTTGTTACGCGAAGTAAAATAATTCGTTACAAGACAAAAGCAGGATTTTGAGTTTTTTTTAGGCGGTAACGTGAGAGATATCACCAAATTTTCTTTTTTTAATAAATATAAAAATATTTTGGGGCAGAATATTCCGCCCCCAATAAACGATTATTCTTTGATCGTTCTGACACCGTCTGCAGCACCCACCAGCACTACGTTGGCACCTCTGTTGGCAAAAAGACCAACAGTTACCACACCGGCGATGCCATTGATTTTGTCTTCCAATTCAGCCGGCTCAACAATGGAAAGGTTGTGGACATCCAGAATGTCATTACCATTATCAGTTACCACATTTTCACGATAAACCGGGGTTCCTCCTAACTTTTCCAGTTCACGGGTAACATAAGCGCGTGCCATTGGGATAACTTCAACCGGCAGTGGAAACTTGCCCAGTACATCCACTTGCTTAGAGGAATCAATGATACAGATAAATTTCTTTGCAACAGCAGCGATGATTTTTTCCCGGGTTAATGCCGCACCACCCCCTTTAATCATTTGCATCTGACCGTTAATTTCATCAGCGCCATCAACATAAATATCCAAACTGTCAACATCGTTGCAGTCAAATACGGGAATACCGAGACTTTTCAGCTTTGCCGTTGATGCTTCTGAGCTAGACACCGCACCTTCAATTTTGTCTTTGATGGTTCCTAGCGCATCAATAAAATGCGCTGCCGTTGAACCCGTACCAACACCAACAATTGTGCCTGGTTTAACATATTCCAATGCCGCCCAACCTACTGCTTTTTTCAGTTCGTCCTGAGTCATATCAATCACAGCCTATAAACAGTTACAAGGAAAAATCTGACGGCTAGTATAAACAATATTACCTCGTGCCATGAAAAAATATGGCATAGTGCTACCTAGGCCACATAATGCTGTTTAGATCGCAATGGTATTTGGATCGCAAGAATAAGAGTAAAAACGGAGAACTTTATTTTCAATGAAACGTCCTGATTACAGGTCACTGCAAGCATTGGATGCAGTGATCCGAGAACGTGGTTTCGAGCGGGCGGCACAAAAACTTTGTATCACCCAATCCGCGGTATCCCAGAGAATCAAACAATTAGAAAATCTGTTTGGTCAGCCACTATTGGTGCGCACCGTTCCACCTCGCCCTACAGAGCAAGGACAGAAGCTGCTCGCGCTATTACATCAGGTAGAATTACTGGAAGCACAATGGCTCGGTGACGAAAATGGCAATGAGATACCGCTGTTGCTCTCCCTCGCGGTTAACGCGGATAGTCTGGCAACCTGGCTTTTACCCGCTCTCCATCCTGTTTTATCCGATTTACCCATTCGTCTAAATATTCAGGTGGAAGATGAAACCCGGACTCAGGAACGTTTGCGGCGTGGCGAAGTTGTTGGGGCGATTAGTATTCAAGCTCAGCCTCTGCCAAGTTGTCTGGTTGATAAATTAGGTGCTCTTGATTATCTGTTTGTTGCCTCTCCAGAGTTCGCAGAGCGCTTTTTTCCTAATGGCGTTACTCGTTCAGCATTACTGAAAGCCCCTGCCGTGGCATTCGACCATCTGGATGATATGCATCAGGCATTCTTACAACAGTACTTTGATTTATCACCGGGTAGTGTCCCCTGCCATATCGTGAATTCTTCTGAAGCATTTGTACAATTGGCAAAACAAGGTTCAACTTGCTGTATGATCCCGCACTTGCAAATCGACAAGGAGCTGCAAGCAGGTAAGTTAGTTGATTTAACGCCCGGACTATGCCAACGCCGTATGCTTTATTGGCATCGTTTTACCCCAGAAAGCGGAGCGATGAGAAAAGTCACTGACGCCCTGCTCAAACTAGGACGTCAGATGTTACGTCAGGAAGATGAAATTAATTAACGCTGTAATTCAAAAACCGCATCGACGTGATCAGAGAATTCAATACTCTGTGGTTCATAAGTTTCACCGGCTGAATCCGCTGCTGGTGCTGCCATCAGGGCTGTCTGGTATTTCAGGCGGCTCATTGGCGCTGGCACAGCTTCAGGAGCACGGTAATTGATGCTATATACCGGGCCTAATTTACCGTTGAACCCTTTTGCCAATGCAGTCGCTTGTGCAATAGCATTCTCAATGGCTTTTTGTCTGACTTCATCGCGATAACGTTGTGGGTTCTCAACGCTGAACTGCACCGAGTTAATTTCATTCAATCCCGCTTTCAGAGCACCATCCAGTAATGTATTCAGTTGATCCAGCTTGTGAACTTTTACTTCAACCGAACGCGAAGCTCTATAACCAGTGATTGTTGATTTACCGGTCTTTTGTTCATATTGATATTCTGGTTGCGTACGCAAATTGGCAGCATCAATATCTTTCTTTTCAATACTATTATTTTTCAGAAAATCAAAATATTTCGCGACACGCTCGTCCACTTTTTTCTTTGCATCTGCCGCGCTTTTTTGAGTTTCACTTACATGGATTATCAACGTGGCCATATCTGGCGTCGCTTTGATTACCGCATTGCCAGAAGTAGAAATATGTGGGACAGATGGCAATTCAGAAGCAGAAGCAGCCATGCCAGAGAGACTTCCCAGAGCCATCATCGCAGCCAGTATCAATGATTTACGTTTCACAAAACCTCCTTCAAATACAGCAAATTTATATGAGTAAGGTGCTTTTAAGAAACATTAGCACACTATCTATGAACACACTATCGATGAAGAAGTCTTGGGATCAGTAAAAAACCTGTAATCCTTGCTTAAGTAAGCCCCAAGCGATATACCACATCACACAGCCAACAAAAACATTGATGATACGTTGTGATCGCGGTTGATTGAGTACAGGTGAAAACCACGCGGCCAGAAATGACAATGCAAAAAACCAACTGATTGATGCTATTACCGCACCGAGGGTAAACCACGGCCTAAGCTCGATTGATAGCTGCCCGCCTATGCTTCCCAACACGACGAACGTATCCAGATAAACATGAGGATTCAACCAGGTCACTGCAAAGAGAGCTACTATAACCCGCCAACGGCTTTGGATTATATTTTCAGCAGAGGAGAGTTTAACTTCCGCCGATAGTGCTGTCCGAAAAGCCCCCCAACCATACCATAGTAAAAATGCGATTCCACCCCATGTCACGGCTTGCAGCAAAAATGTTGATTGCCCAAGTAAAGCACTTCCGCCAAATATTCCCGCCGCAATGAGGAGCGCATCACTAATGGAACATAATGCTGCACTCATTAAATGGAACTGTTTTTTGCTCCCTTGTTGCATCACAAACACATTTTGTGGCCCAAGGGGAAGGATCATCGCGGCACTAAGAAAAAAGCCCTGTATAAATATCGAAAACATGCAAAAATCCCTAATAATTATTCAATTAGTTATGGTATCAATGCATATTAGCCAATATCGTATATTAGTAAAAATGAATAATTCTTATCCATCATTAGAAAAAATGATGAGAATTGTATTTGAATTTGGTGTGAGGCATGAAAATTCTCACACCAAGATCGTTTAATTATTCTTCCGTCTTTTTCTGTAAGGTGGTTTGTTGCTGATGCAAGTAAACATCCATTTGTGGAAATGGAATACCGATATTGTGTTTATCTAAAGTACGCTTAAAGTTTTCCATCAAATCCCAGTACACGCTCCACGCGTCACCGTTGGTTGTCCATACTCGCACAACAAAATTCAATGACGAAGGAGCCATTTCGTGCAGGCGTATAGTAACGCCTCTTTCATGTTGAATGCGTTCATCCGCTTGAATCACATCACCCAACACTTTTTTCACTTCATCAATATCTGCATTATACGCAACCCCCACCATAATCTGGGTACGGCGGTTAGGTTCACGGCTGGTATTGATAATATTGTCCGAAATAATCTTACCATTGGGGATCACGATGATACGATCATCTGCCGTGCGCAATGTCGTAGAGAAAATCTGCACTTGAACAACGGTTCCTTCCACAGCACCGATCATGACATATTCACCAGTACGGAGTGGACGGAACAGCACCAGCAAAACACCGGCAGCGAAATTAGATAACGATCCTTGTAATGCCAGACCAACTGCTAAACCTGCCGCACCGATTACTGCAATCACAGATGCGGTCTGAATCCCTAACTTGCCAAGGACTGCAATAATCGTGAATGCAATGACAGCGTAACGAATAATTGCGGATAAAAAGTCAGAAATAGTGGCATCAACACCACGCAATGACATAACACGCTTGACTGCTTTACTGACTACCTTAGCGATAAATAAGCCAATGATAAGAATCAAGATGGCAGATACAACATTCACCGCATACTGAATCAAAAGATCCTGATTGTTAGTAAACCAGCCCGCTGCTTTATCAATCTCCTTTGACAGATTGATCTCTTCCATACAAAGCCCACCGTTATTGTTGGAACCTATCCCCATTCGGCATTGTTAATATTCGGCATTGTTAATGACCATAAGCACCACCGAAATTCATAGGTTCCTGTTCAAAAAATAGAAAAGCCACTCTCACAATACACATATGTGATGGAATATCGATTATGGCAGAAAGCCATCATAGGTTGAACACGAATACTTATGTATGATCTCTTTGCAAAATAAACTCTCTGTAATCGGCTAGCATAACGATAAAATCGTCTGTGCCACAAAAAGCCAGACTTTCGTTGTCATAGTAACTCATTCCTTCTTCTATCATCTCAGTGTCAAACTGGAGTTGATTGGCCCGGATCATGATTTCATCCTCGCTCATCAATAAAGTATACTCATGGCCTGCCAACTGCCACTGACGTTCGCTGCCTTTAATATCCTTCAAGGCCACCGTGATTTTATCCAGTATGCTCAAATCATCTTTTACTTCTTCATTT
This sequence comes from Xenorhabdus khoisanae, assembly GCF_001037465.1. Classification (GTDB taxonomy): domain Bacteria; phylum Pseudomonadota; class Gammaproteobacteria; order Enterobacterales; family Enterobacteriaceae; genus Xenorhabdus; species Xenorhabdus khoisanae. Next base: position 11,958 of record NZ_LFCV01000073.1, on the reverse strand, counting down.
AACCAATGGCCTATAGCTTCATGATCCATTGAAAAAGATGTTGTCACTTGACCAGTAATATCCTGCATAAATTCATATTCCATTACACACCTCCGCTATCTTTTGCTTATGACTAACTTTTTGCCTATGACTAACTTTTTGCCTATGACTAACATAATTGGATTTTAAACATTTCTGATTAGCCCACCTCTGAAGTAGTCCACAAACTGACACAAAAGCTGCCGTAAAACTGACATAAAAAAAGGAGGCATTTGCCTCCTATTCATTGCAATATACTTTTTTACACAGCAGTTTGGAAGATCACACCATCCGCTTTTTCTGTGTACTGATTCAATTGATCAAAATTGAGGTAACGATAAGTATCTGCTGCTGTTTCATCGACTTTATCCATAAACTGCAAATACTCTGCTGATGTTGGCAAACGACCCAACAATGACGCCACAGCAGCCAGCTCTGCGGAAGCCAGATAAACATTTGCACCAGTACCGAGACGGTTCGGGAAGTTACGGGTAGAAGTTGATACCACAGTTGCACCATCTGCCACTCGTGCTTGGTTACCCATACACAATGAACAACCCGGGATCTCAATACGTGCCCCACTCTTACCGAAGATGCTGTAATAGCCTTCTTCCGTTAATTGAGCGGCATCCATCTTGGTTGGCGGTGCAACCCACAAGCGAGTCGGCAATTGGCCTTTATGCTGATCCAGCAACTTACCCGCTGCACGGAAATGGCCGATATTGGTCATACAAGAGCCGATAAAGACCTCATCAATTTTGCTGTTAGCAACTTCTGATAACAAGCGTGCATCATCTGGATCATTCGGCGCACACAAAATAGGCTCTTTAATCTCAGCCAGATCGATTTCAATCACCGCAGCGTATTCAGCATCTGCATCCGCTTCCAGCAATTGAGGATCTTTCAGCCAGTTTTCCATGCCTACAATACGGCGTTCCAGTGTCCGGCGATCACCGTAACCTTCCGCAATCATCCATTTCAGCAAGACGATATTCGATTGCAGATATTCAATGATTGGCGCTTTATCCAGCTTAATGGTACAGCCAGCCGCAGAGCGTTCCGCTGATGCGTCAGCCAATTCGAATGCCTGTTCAACTTTAAGTTCTGGCAAACCTTCAATCTCAAGAATGCGACCAGAGAAGATATTTTTCTTACCCTTCTTCTCAACAGTCAGCAAACCTTGTTGAATCGCATAGTAAGGAATTGCATGCACCAGATCACGCAGAGTAATGCCGGGTTGCATTTTTCCTTTAAAACGAACCAATACTGATTCAGGCATATCCAACGGCATAACGCCTGTTGCAGCAGCGAATGCCACCAGACCAGAACCAGCCGGGAAAGAAATACCAATTGGGAAACGAGTATGAGAATCTCCCCCTGTCCCCACTGTATCTGGCAGCAACATACGGTTCAGCCATGAGTGGATAATGCCATCTCCCGGACGCAGCGATACCCCGCCACGGTTCATGATGAAATCAGGCAGAGTATGATGTGTGGTCACATCAACAGGTTTTGGATAAGCGGCGGTATGACAGAATGACTGCATGACCAAATCCGCAGAGAAGCCCAGACACGCCAAGTCTTTCAATTCGTCCCGCGTCATTGGCCCTGTGGTGTCCTGAGAACCCACAGATGTCATCTTAGGCTCACAATATTCTCCCGGCCGGATACCCACTGTACCGCAAGCACGGCCGACCATTTTCTGGGCCAATGAGAAGCCGCGATCGCTTTTCGCAACCGCTTTTGCCTGACGGAATACATCACTGTGTGACAAGCCTAATGATTCACGCGCTTTTCCGGTCAAACCACGGCCGATAATCAATGGAATACGACCACCGGCACGCACTTCATCGATCAATACACCCGTTTTCAGTTCAAAAGTAGACAATAGCTCATTGGTTTCGTGCTGACGGATTTCACCTTTATATGGATAGATATCAATCAAATCACCCATATTGAGTTTAGAAACATCAACTTCGATTGGTAACGCTCCCGCATCTTCCATGGTATTGAAGAAGATAGGTGCAATTTTTCCGCCCAATACCACACCTGCACCACGTTTATTTGGTACAAACGGAATATCTTCTCCCATAAACCACAATACGGAGTTAGTTGCTGATTTACGGGAAGAACCTGTACCAACAACATCGCCAACGTAAGCCAACGGGTAACCTTTTTTAGCCAGTGCTTCGATTTGCTTAATCGGGCCCACAACTCCGGCTTGATCGGGTTCAATACCTTCACGGGCATTCTTAAGCATTGCCAGAGCATGCAGAGGAATATCAGGGCGTGACCATGCATCAGGCGCAGGAGAGAGATCATCGGTGTTCGTTTCACCTGTGACCTTAAATACAGTCACGGTGATTTTTTCCGCCAATTCAGGACGTTCAAGGAACCAGTCAGCATCAGACCATGATTGAATAATCTGTTTGGCATGAACATTACCCGCTTTTGCTTTTTCTTCCACATCATAGAAGCTGTCAAACATCAGCAAAGTATGAGAAAGCGCTTTCGCCGCAATAGGTGCCAGCTTTTCTTCATCAAGGGCATCAATCAAAGCGTGGATGTTATACCCACCTTGCATGGTTCCCAGTAATTCGATGGCTTTTTCCGGTGTAATGAGTGGTGAAGTTGTTTCACCCTTTGCAATTGCAGCAAGGAAACCCGCTTTAACATAAGCGGCCTCGTCTACACCAGGGGGAACACGGTTGGTCAGTAGATCTAACAGGAAATCTTCTTCACCTTCAGGTGGGTTCTTCAGTAATTCGACCAGCGCTGCTGCTTGAGCTGCGTCTAACGGCTTAGGGACGATGCCTTGAGCTGCACGCTCGGCTACGTGCTTACGGTATTCTTCTAGCACGACTTTCTCCTCGCTCTCATTGTCATTTTATATACCCGGCTGTCTGCACCCGGTAACGATCATCCAAAACGATCATCTAAAATAACCTTCTAAAACAATCATCAAGGGTGCCAGGTCAGAGGATTTTGCTCGCATAACATCATAATTATGCTCAGCTTCGGGCATTTAGCATACCAAAATTTGAATGACATGTTAATTCATTCACATAAAATCAACATTGCACAGTGATAAAATTCTAGATAAATATCATTAAAAGGAGTATTTATAGACGGATATGCTATTTTTTTCTATTGGGACTCGAAAATACTTTAATTTCCATCTGAATTTTTACTGAACGCACTGACTTTCCATACTCATCTTTTTCTTAACAGCATTTCTGATCACTGTACACAATTCAACAAATTTTCAATATCAATAAATAAGTAATTCTTCATATTTTATCCCAAAAACCAGAAGCTTCCCCAAAGCTGATGCTAACACCATTTAAAAGGATATTATTATGCTTAATAGAGAAGAAAATGACGCTACAGTAGGCGCAGGCCATAATTCTGCAATTATTATGGCGGAGAAATTTTACCCTAAATATCAGGCTAAAATTAAGGAAGTTAATCAAAATGATATGCTATCTGCACTTAACGAAATACAGCGAAATGAATCCAGCTACTCGTATAAACCTATAAGGGAAATAATATTTGGAGGTGGACATCACACTACATTTATCAATACATGTGAATCCATAAAAAGAACCTTCAACTCTGCACATGTTACTGGAGGCTTAAATAACTATCGCCATTTTATCTGTTCAGTTACAAATAGGACGGTTGGAATTATCATATTAATGCTTGCCAAGCCTAATATATCTGATAGTAACATTGACCAAATAGCATTCATATTAACCTACCCTAACGGTTATGGTTATGGTGGTTTACTTGTCCGACATGTGGTTAATATCTCTCTCGCCTTAGGCCATCAAGGAATATTAAGAGTTTATTCAGAACTTGAGGCTGAGATTTTTTATCAAAAATTAGGCTTTGTACCTATTCATTCTTCTGATTCTAATTTTTTTAATTTAAAACATATGGAGTTAAAACCTACCAATAACAATAAATGGCATAACGTCAATGGAGAATATAAACTCACAAGCCGCCCTCACCAATCTAACTCAGGTTGGAGGTGTCATTTACTCTAGATGTAACCAGCAGTTATTATTTCCTTATCACCCATTAAATTAAAACGGCTCCCGATTTGGAAGCCGCTTATTATCACCGTAGAAATAATGCAAAATCTAATGCGTTACTTCTTTTTCTTTGCCTTAGGGTTTGGCAAGTCAGTAATGCTGCCTTCGTAAATTTCCGCAGCCATACCGATTGATTCATACAGTGTCGGGTGAGCGTGAATAGTCAGAGCGATATCTTCTGCATCACAACCCATTTCGATAGCCAGACCGATTTCACCCAGCAGTTCACCGCCGTTAGTACCAACAATAGCACCACCGATAATGCGGTTAGTTTCTTTATCGAAAATCAACTTGGTCATACCATCTGAACAGTCAGATGCGATTGCACGACCAGATGCTGCCCATGGGAAAGTCGCGGTTTCATAGCTGATGCCTTTTTCTTTCGCTTCTTTCTCAGTCAGACCAACCCATGCCACTTCTGGCTCAGTGTAAGCAATGGATGGGATAACTTTTGGATCGAAGTAATGTTTCTTACCAGAAATAACTTCAGCAGCAACGTGACCTTCGTGAACACCTTTGTGTGCCAGCATTGGCTGACCAACGATATCGCCGATAGCGAAGATGTGAGGTACGTTAGTACGCATTTGTTTATCCACATGGATAAAGCCGCGATCATCAACTTCAACGCCCGCTTTGCCAGCATCCAGCAGCTTGCCGTTTGGTACACGACCGATAGCAACCAGAACTGCATCATAACGCTGTGGTTCAGCAGGTGCTTTTTTACCTTCCATTGTTACGTAGATGCCATCTTCTTTAGCTTCTACTGCGGTCACTTTAGTTTCCAGCATCAGGTTGAATTTCTTGCTGACACGCTTAGTGAACACTTTAACAATGTCTTTGTCCGCAGCAGGAATTACCTGATCGAACATTTCAACCACGTCGATCTGAGAACCCAGAGCGTGGTAAACAGTACCCATTTCCAGACCGATAATACCGCCGCCCATGACCAGCAGGCGTCCCGGAACAGTTTTCAGTTCCAGTGCATCGGTAGAATCCCATACGCGAGGGTCATCATGTGGAATGAATGGCAGCTGAATTGGGCGTGAACCCGCTGCGATAATGGCATTATCAAAATTAATCGTTGTTGCGCCGTTCTCGCCTTCTACTACCAGAGTGTTAGCGCCTGTAAATTTACCAACACCGTTAACAACGTTAACTTTACGGCCTTTAGCCATGCCGCCAAGACCACCTGTCAGCTGGGAAATAACTTTTTCTTTCCAGAGACGGATCTTATCGATATCAGTTTGTGGCTCACCAAACACGATACCGTGTTGTGCCAGCGCTTTTGCTTCTTCAATCACTTTTGCTACATGAAGCAGCGCCTTGGATGGGATACAACCTACGTTAAGGCAAACACCACCCAGAGTGGAATAACGTTCAACCAGAACAGTTTCCAAACCTAAGTCTGCACAACGGAAAGCAGCAGAATACCCAGCAGGGCCTGCTCCAAGCACCACTACCTGGGCTTTAATTTCAGTACTCATCATGACCTCTTAATTGTTTGTCCGGCGGGTCAGACGAAAAAAAAACCATATTCCACCGGGACGTACACACCGCGAGCAGTTTACAGAATTGTAAATAACCTGAAAAGCGCGTTAACGTGACAGAAATCTCAACCTGCCAGATGCAAGGAGAAAATATCTGTCACGCTAGTCATTATTAGGCCGGTTATTCACCGGCCTTTGCATTACATCACCAAACGGCGGATGTCGCTCATCAATTGATTAATATAAGTGATGAAGCGCGCACCATCTGCCCCGTCAATCACACGGTGGTCGAAAGACAGAGACATAGGCAGAATCAGACGAGGAACGAACTCCTTGCCATTCCAGACAGGTTTCATGGAAGAACGAGACAGACCCATGATGGCCACTTCTGGTGCATTCACAATTGGTGCAAAACCGGTAGTACCGATACCACCCAGGCTGGAGATGGTGAAGCAGCCACCTTGCATATCGGAAGCAGTCAGCTTACCAGCACGTGCTTTCTTGGAGACTTCAGCCAGTTCTCTTGACAGTTCCATGATGCCTTTCTTATTGACATCTTTGAATACTGGCACAACCAGACCATTAGGTGTATCAACCGCAATACCGATGTTGACATATTTTTTCAGGATCAGCTTTTGGCCATCTTCAGAAATGGAGCTGTTAAAGCGAGGCATTGCTTCCAGTGCTTTCGCAGCTGCTTTCATGACGAATACCAGCGGAGTGATCTTCACGCCCAGCTGTTTCTTCTCAGCTTCTTTGTTCTGCTGTTTACGGAATTCTTCAACTTCAGTGATATCCGCTTCATCAAACAGGTTAACGTGAGGGATCATGACCCAGTTACGGCTCAGGTTAGCACCGGAGATTTTCTGGATACGGCTCATTTCTACTTCTTCGATTTCACCAAACTTGCTGAAATCAACTTTCGGCCAAGGCAGCATACCTGGCAGGCCACCACCCGCAGCAGCAGGTGCAGCTTCTGCGCGTTTAATCGCATCTTTCACATAAGCCTGAACGTCTTCGCGCAGGATGCGACCTTTACGGCCTGTACCTTTAACTTTAGCCAGATTTACGCCAAATTCACGCGCCAGACGACGGATCACTGGAGTTGCATGAACATAAGCGTCATTTTCTGCAAATTCGTTTTTGCCTTCTGCTGGCTTGCTTGCTGCTGGAGCTGGTGCTGCTTTCGCAGATTCAGCCGCTGGAGCCGGAGCCGCTGCTGGCGCTGCCGCAGGTGCTGCACCTGCAACTTCGAATACCATGATCAGAGAACCAGTTTTGACTTTATCGCCAGTCGCAATCTTGATCTCTTTCACCGTACCCGCGAATGGTGCAGGAACTTCCATAGAAGCCTTGTCACCTTCAACAGTGATCAGTGACTGTTCTTCAGAGATAGTGTCACCGACTTTTACCATGATTTCGGTAACTTCAACTTCATCACCACCGATATCTGGTACGTTAACTTCTTTCGCCGCAGATGTCGCAGGCGCTGCTGCCGGAGCCGCCGCTGGCGCAGGTGCTGCACCAGAACCCGCAACTTCGAATACCATGATCAGAGAGCCAGTTTTAACTTTATCGCCAGCGGCAATTTTGATCTCTTTCACCGTACCCGCGAATGGCGCAGGAACTTCCATAGACGCCTTGTCACCTTCGACAGTGATCAGAGACTGTTCTTCAGTGATGGTATCACCGACTTTTACCATGATTTCGGTAACTTCAACTTCGTCACCACCGATATCAGGTACATTCACTTCTTTGCTTTCAACCGCTGCTGGCGCCGCAGCCGGAGCTGCTGCTTCCTGCTGCGCAGGTACAGCAACTGCTGCACCATTTGCGGATTCAAAAATCATGATCAGTTTGCCGGTTTCGACTTTATCGCCAACCACAATTTTGATTTCTTTAACTACACCTGCCTGTGGTGATGGGACTTCCATGGAAGCCTTGTCACCTTCAACAGTGATCAGTGACTGCTCTGCTTCTACCGTGTCACCTACGTTTACCAGAATCTCGGTAACTTCAACTTCATCTGCACCAATATCAGGTACGTTAATTTCAATAGACATTAATCTTTACCTCTTATGCCAGACGTGGGTTAGCTTTTTCAGGGTTGATGTTGTATTTCTTGATGGCTTCTTCAACCACTTTCACATCAACTTCGCCACGTTTAGCCAATTCACCCAGAGCCGCAACAACCACGTAAGAAGCATCAACTTCAAAGTGATGACGCAGGTTTTCACGGCTGTCAGAACGACCGAAACCGTCAGTACCCAATACACGGAATTCGCTTGCAGGAACAAAGTTACGTACTTGTTCTGCGAACAGTTTCATGTAGTCAGTAGAAGCAATAGCCGGTGCTTCGTTCATGATCTGAGCAATGTAAGGAACGCGAGGTTCTTCTGATGGGTGCAGCATGTTCCAACGTTCACAATCCTGACCATCACGAGCCAGTTCAGTGAAGGAAGTTACGCTGTATACATCAGAACCGATACCGTATTCATCAGACAGGATCTGCGCTGCTTCACGAACATGACGCAGAATAGAACCAGAACCTAACAACTGAACTTTACCTTTCGCGCCTTCCAAGCTTTCCAGCTTGTAGATACCCTTACGGATACCTTCCTCAACACCCGCAGGCATTGCCGGCATCTGGTAGTTTTCGTTCAGAGTAGTGATGTAGTAATAGATGTTCTCTTGCTTCTCACCATACATACGCTCCAAGCCATCATGCATGATAACAGCCACTTCATAAGCGAATGATGGATCGTAAGAGATACAGTTAGGAATAGTCAGAGACTGAATATGGCTGTGACCATCTTCATGCTGCAAACCTTCACCGTTCAGAGTCGTACGGCCAGAAGTACCACCGACCAAGAAACCACGAGCCTGCTGGTCACCAGCCGCCCAGCACAGATCACCGATACGCTGGAATCCGAACATGGAGTAGTAGATGTAGAACGGGATCATTGGCAGGTTGTTGGTGCTGTAAGAAGTTGCAGCAGCCAGCCAAGATGAAGCAGCGCCCAGTTCGTTGATACCTTCTTGCAGGATCTGACCTTTAGCGTCTTCTTTATAGTATGCAACCTGCTCACGGTCTTGCGGAGTATACTGCTGACCATTCGGGCTGTAGATACCGATTTGACGGAACAGACCTTCCATACCAAAAGTACGTGCTTCATCAGCAATGATTGGAACCAGACGATCTTTGATAGACTTGTTCTTCAGCATGATGTTCAGTGCACGAACAAAAGCGATGGTGGTAGAAATTTCTTTGGATTGTTCTTCCAGCAGAGAGCTGAAGTCTTCCAGAGCTGGGATTTCCAGTTTTTCGTCGAAGTTAACACGACGGCTTGGCAGGTAACCACCCAGTGAATTACGACGCTCATGCAGATATTTGGATTCTTCTGAGTCTTTGTCGAAAGTCACGTATGGCAGATTTTCAATTTGCTCGTCAGATACAGAAATATTGAAACGATCACGGAACTGACGGACGCCGTCCATGTTCATTTTCTTAACCTGGTGAGCAATGTTTTTACCTTCAGCGGTATCGCCCATACCGTAACCTTTGACGGTCTGAGCCAGGATTACAGTTGGTTTACCTGTAGTTTCCTGCGCTTTTTTCAGTGCAGCGTAAACTTTCTTAGGATCGTGACCACCACGGTTCAGAGCCCAGATTTCATCATCAGTCATATCTTTGACCAATGCAGCAGTTTCTGGGTAACGACCGAAGAAGTGCTCACGAACATAAGCACCATTTTTAGACTTGAATGTCTGATAGTCGCCGTCCAGAGTTTCGTTCATCAATTGAACCAGTTTACCGCTGGTATCTTTACGCAGCAGTGCATCCCAACGCTCGCCCCACAGGACTTTCAGTACCTGCCAGCCAGCGCCGTCGAAGATGCCTTCCAGTTCGTTAACGATTTTGCCGTTACCTGTTACCGGGCCATCCAGACGCTGCAAGTTACAGTTGATGACGAATACCAGGTTATCCAGTTTTTCACGAGTTGCGATAGTGATCGCACCTTTAGATTCTGGCTCATCCATTTCACCGTCGCCCAAGAAAGCGTAAACGGTTTGTTTAGAGGTATCTTTCAGACCACGGTGTTCCAGATATTTCAGGAATTTCGCTTGATAAATAGCGGAAATTGGCCCCAGACCCATCGAAACAGTCGGGAACTGCCAGAAATCAGGCATCAGTTTAGGATGCGGGTAAGAAGACAGACCATTACCGCCGATTTCCTGACGGAAGTTATTCATCTGCTCTTCAGTCAGACGACCTTCAAGGAATGCACGTGCGTAAACGCCCGGAGAAATGTGGCCCTGGAAGTAAACCAAGTCACCGCCATCATTTTCGTTACGAGCGCGGAAGAAGTGGTTGAAACACACGTCATAAACAGTAGCAGAAGACTGGAATGAAGCCATGTGACCACCCAGCTCCAGATCTTTTTTGGATGCACGCAGAACGGTCATTACGGCATTCCAGCGAATAGCAGAGCGGATACGGCGCTCCAAATCCATGTTGCCAGGGTAAGCAGGCTCATCCTCAACAGGAATAGTGTTGATATAATCACGGCTTGCAGCACCCGCAGCAACGTTAACGCCACCTTTACGAGCTCCATTCAAAACCTGATCAATCAGGAACTGAGCACGCTCAACACCTTCTTCACGGATGACCGATTCGATCGCCTGTAACCAATCGCGAGTTTCGATCGGATCCACGTCATTTTTCAAAATATCTGACATGGTGTATTCCTTATCTGTTATCTATTTCTAATGGTTGTCGGAGCCTATCTTCTGGTCATACCTTTTGACTAACTGCCTGTTACGACCGGAAGATAGGCCCTGCTATATGTTGCCGCTAAAACTCTTGGATAAAGAGTTGATGAACTGTACAAACGCAGCAGTCAGGATCTGTACAGTCAAGTTTAGAACCTACCCCATTCGGGAATTTGATTTGTCAATGACGCCCCAAGGGACAGGCTCTTATTCCTGATGTTGCTGGAGCCGCCTCAATGAACGCTCACGGCGAGTATGTTCACGAGTCAGATCCAATAAAACTTCTTCAATAAAGGCCAAATGGCGATGAGAAGCCTCTCGGGCTTTCTCCGGCTCTCTCGCCATAATAGAGCTAAAAATCTCAGCCCTGTGGCCACTAACGGCTGCCAACATTTCCTTGCGGGTATAGATGAATTCAAAATTGCGTCTGATATTTTGTTGTAACATTGGGATCATACAGCGCAATAAATGCAGCAATACCACGTTATGGGCAGCTTCCGTGACAACAAGCTGATATTGCAGGACAGCATCAGATTCCGCATCCACATCCCCACTTTGTTGGGCTTCTTGAATAGCAAGGTGGCTCTGCTCAATGCGTTTGAAATCTTCATCGGTTCCCCTAAGGGCTGCATAATAAGCCGCAATACCCTCTAACGCATGACGCGCTTCCAGAAGATCGAACTGGGATTCTTGATTCTCTGCAATAAGTTGGACAAGCGGGTCGCTGAAACTTTGCCACAGACTATCCTGTACGAAAGTTCCTCCCCCTTGACGACGGAAAAGAAAGCCTTTGGCTTCCAGTTTTTGAATGGCTTCGCGCAAAGAAGGACGTGATACTTCAAACTGCTTAGCCAGTTCACGTTCAGGCAGCAGCTTTTCTCCCGGGCGTAGCGAGCCTTCAAGAATGAGCTGTTCAAGACGCTGCTCAATCACATCTGATAACTTTGGTTGGCGAATCTTGCTATAGGCCATATCTGCTGTCAGCCATTCAATGAGTAAATGTTGCTTCGGACTGTGTTGCTTTAAAACCATGTTGCTTTAAAACCATGCCCTAGCTAACTCAATCTTAGTCACTAAACCTCAGTAACTGAGCCCTGACTAATGAGGACAAAGTCAATTGGTAATACCAATTTTAAATACAGGGTCTTAAAGTAACAAAGTATTCACTAGCTGTCTATAAAGACCTTGAGCTAAATCATAAAAATCTGCAAATTTTAACAAATTATTTTAAATTTTATTAGAAAATTATAACCAAAAGGGATTTTAAGGCGGGAAAATTTAGGATAATTTAACGTTTTTTAAACGTAATAAATAGGCAAACTGAAGCGTTATAGCATCAAAATAATTTGATAAAAATTCAATAAAAACGAATTAAAATTCAATTTAAAAATAGTCAACGAACACTGGCTTACGTAAAAGTACATAAATCAATCAACATATCCAAAATAGAATGGATGACTTTAAAACCAATGCATCATTGGCCTACACTACATTTTTATCTACTACATTTTTATCTACTACATTTTTATCTACTACGCTTTTCCCTATAACATGTTTCCCTACAGCATTTCTTACGACAATAT
>NZ_LFCV01000072.1 GCF_001037465.1 Xenorhabdus khoisanae | reverse complement strand
TGTATATACATCTAGATATTCTACGGCAATTTTCCGCCCCTGAAATTGACGAAGATTGATGGATGCTAGATCATCGTTAAAAACTAAGTGGCTTATAATAAGCCACTTAGTTCTATTATGGATAGTATAAATAATGCGTGATAAATATTTCGATAGTTTTATTGAAGAATTCGGGGAAGCCAATACAATTAACGACTACAGGCAAATCCTGTCATCGGCCAGCCATTTCGCATCCACCGGTCTGTTTCTGCCCAAAATGCCCATTTTGCCTGATGCTCTGCTGAGCCTGAGCTGGCGGCGAGGTAATCCGTGGAGGTCACATAAAACTCCCGTATCCAGCCATCATAAAGATAAAAGTTCCCCCATTCCTCATAGAGCTGTTCGAGTGAATATTTGGAAGCAATCCGGCTGCCGAGTGATTTACAAAGCTGTTTCGCATGAGAATAAAAATCTTCCGTCAATCCAGAGCGCTCAAACCAGGTGTGAACCGCCAAAGTCAGTTCGACCTGCTGTCCGGTTTCATCAGTACCCGTGAGCCTGACTCCGTCAGGATTTTGCTCTGCCGTCACTATATCACCCGATACCGTCACCGAGGGTGAGTTACTCTGCCAGCTTACCCTACCTGTATTGTCTGCCGTGATAAGGCGGAATTTCGCACCATGCCAGAAAACGGAAGGTCCTCTGGTGCCAAACGATTTCTGGTTGGCATTACCGCCCTGACGGTCAATGGCAACGGTATCAACCAGGCGCAACGGCAGGATAAATTCCACAGAGGAGACGACTTGCTGCTCACCCACTTCAGCAGTGACCAAAGCCTGTCCAGCATAACGACTGACAAGGGTTGCGGTTGCATTTCCCTGACTGTCTGTCCCGTCTTCTGCAAAAATCATCTCGCCAAGATTGCCAGACCAATCAACCGATTTATCCGCAAGTCCCTGCCCATGAATATCGGTGATGGTGACAGTAAAAGTCACCCGATCTTCGCCATCCGCCGCAGCACGGGTTTTATTGACCCGAATAGTAGATAACAACACTTCATCAAAGGTGACAATGGGGGCGGCTACCTTATGATCGCCGACCTGGATCTGAACCTGGTGCTCCCCTGCAAACGTGCTACTCAGCTGAACCTGCGCTTGTCCCTGAGGGTCAGTTTGCGTACGTTCTGAGGACAGCACACCATGATCCGTTTGCCAACTCACTGGCTGATTTTCCACGGGTGATCCCAGTGAATCTTTCACCCTAGCCGTTAACACCACCGCATCCTGCCCATCACCTTTAGCCCAAACTTTATCCACCGTGATAGCCGATTTCAGCAAACGTTCAAACGTCACCGGAGCAGCATGAAGTGTTTTTCCTGATAGGTCTGCTTTCACCGTTGCCCGCCCTGCGGTGCGGCTGATTAACCGGGCGGTCGCTTCTCCCTGACTGTTTGTTTGCTCTTGCCTGTCCAACAGTTGCCCGTTATCCACTGACCACTGCACTTTACTGTTGGCAACGGGTCGATCTGCTGCATCGCGCACGTTCACCGTATAAAGGATGCTGTCCTGACCATCGGCAATCGCCGTTTGTTTGTCCGCCTGAAGCGTGTGAGTTAACGAGGCAATAAAGCGAATCGGAGAAGCCATCACCGTTTCACTGCCAACCGCCACCGTCACTTCTGCATTTCCTGATACTTTGCTGGTTAAATAAGCCGTGGCCTGCCCTTTCGCATCAGTCATTAATGAAAATGCGGAGAACTGGCCAAGTCTGGTCTGCCAGCCAACAACCTGATTTGGCACAGGTTGACCACCGGCGTTTTTAACCGTGACAGTCAAGGTCGCCCTCGATTTTCCATCCGCCTTAACGCTGTGTTTATCAACGGCGATTTCGGGTATCAGCACCGCATCAAACTGTACTGAAGGTGCAATGACAACCTCTTCATCCACGGAAACACGTACCGCATGCAGCCCCTGCTGACGGCTGCGCAGCACGACCGATGCCTGCCCCTGCGCATCCGTGTTCTGCCGGGTTTGGGACAATTCTCCCTTGTCGCTTGACCAGATAACAGCTTGATTCGAGATGGGAGTCCCTTCTTGATCGGTGACAAGAACGGTATAGAGCACACTGTCATGACCATCGGCTTTTGCCTGTGTTTTATTCGCTGTCACCTGCCATCGCTTTTCGGTCGGCAAGCTCACCATCATGATTTCTGCCCGGTTGGAGCGATTACCCCGGCTGTCGATGGCTATTCCCGAAAGCCGAACGGGATTTTTCGTGGTTTTCGGTAACCGTAACGTCACTTTCTCCGGCCGTTGATCAAGCATTTTCCCGCCTGCCTGCTGTAGTTCAGCCGTATCCAGCTCTAAACGCGCCAGCGGATATTTAGATTGGATAATCGGTACAAAGGTCACTTCCTTACCTTCATATCCGTTGATTGATGCAGGGAAAGCCAGTGTCAGCAGTGTTTGCTTCTGATAATCCAGCACCATATCGTTGCGCCGGTTCACAAAATCAAATTGGCTGGATCTCAGACTGCGCAGTGGCGCGACCGCGTTTGGATCAAACTGTTGGCTGAGCGGAACACCCAGCCGATAATTGAGGTTCAGGGTAAAACGATTTTCACTGACACCTTGTTTACCCTGCCGAAAATCGGCACCTAATGTCACTAACGGCACGGGCGTGTAAGTCAGCCCGGCGGTGACGCTGTACGGGTTTTTCTGGCGTTCTGCTTCACCGAATAACGCGACCTGCTGCCCGTAATATTGCTCAAACTGCAATTGCCCGCCCCAGTGAGGAAATGCAGGTAAATATGCTTCGGCCTGAATATCCCAGCCATTGGCGGGTCTTGCATCGAAATCTGTGAGCCGGGAGGGCTTCCAATGGGATAAGTGCTGGTAAAGATTGGCAGAGAGTTTGACGTTATCATGCCAGGCTTCTAATCCAAGGCTATAACGGTGATGCTGCTCCGGCCACAACGCATCCCAGAAGACATTGGCACCCCATAACCAATTATCGGCAACATAACGATAGCCAAATCCAATGGCTGTTGTTGTCTGACCGTGATGGGTTTTTACCCCTGACTGACTGAATGCAGTACCCGAAGCTACGTTATACCAGGGTAACAGCCAGTCAAATGCAACGTCTTTTAACGAAAAGTGGCTGTCGAAAGGGAGTGTGAGACGGGCATTGCCGTATTGATTCAACCACGGTGTCAGTGTTGATGTCACCGCAGACGATAACTGCCGGGCGACCATTGTTTTTGCCGCTTCGCTGGGTGATTGGGACTGTGTAAGGTGCCCCCATTGAGCGGTGATTTCAGCCATTTTTTGTACCTGCGGGTCTTGGGTTTGATCCTCTGGCATAGCCTGACCGGGAAAACTGAGTGACAGGCTCAACAAGCTGATAATCAGAGATTTTGCTCTGTTGTACCGCGTGGATTGGATTTTTTGTACCACGGATTGTGACCCTTTTCATCAATGCTGAAAGAGGTAACATGCCGAAAAAACAGCTTAAGTACCGCGCTTAATTCTTTTTTCGAAAATGAAAATTAATTGATAATCACACATTGGACTCAACTGGAATTTTCCATGTAATATCCATTTTTTATCCACCAAAATGGCTACTTCCAATTTACTGAGTAGTTTTTCACGGGTAAATGTACCTACCATATGTAGTATCTGTTGTTTTTTTGGAATGACACAACATTTTTAATATGTTTATTTGTGAAGTTATAACTTTATAATAAATTTTCTAAATTAATCATGCCTAGGTATTTTCATAAACTGAGTTTTTACAAAGCATTCTGAGAATACCTCAGGCACTTAGTTTTCATATTCGTAGATTTTAAAATCATGTTGTTTTTTAGAAATCTTTCTTTTCAGAAAGAATACAATTCTCTGTGCGATGGTTACAACACTAACCTTATTAAAAGGGAGGCTTGTGATCATATATATTCAGTTTTGGATTTGGGGTGCTAGCATTTTGGGTTATTGAGATATTATCATTAGCGTCAACGTTGTATAGATTATGTAGTCTTGAATCAAGAACATAATTATTGGATTCTGAGTAGCTAGGGTTGATATTTTTAGTATCTAACCAAAAATATCCACTATTTCCATACTGATCATATACTTTTATCGTTGTTTCAAGATACTGCCACCAATAACTTATTGGCCCTCCCAAATTCCATTTTCCTGAGCCACCATGATGGTTATAGGCCCATGTGCAACAAAGATGCTCACGATTTCCCTGTTCAGAATATTGATCATAAATAGTCACGACAGAACTGTAATCACCAGGGAAATTGATTATAGTTTTCTGTTGTGTCTGGTGGGGGGTATCGGGCCAGATGTAAGCCCCATAAAAGTTTTTATACTCATCTGCGAGGCACCAGCCACATAATCCATAATACCCACTTTGAGAAAGATAACCATTTACATCAAATTTTATAAATCGATAGCTATCCTTATTGCAAGACAAATAATAGTTGTAAACAACCGATGCATCTCCACTATATGTAGTGGCTTTATATTTATCCCAGTTAATATCTTTAATGGTGTAAATAAAAGATGCCTGTAATCTGGGTTCGATAGATTTGCGTGCGTCAGAGTTAAGTGATGAAGTCATTGTTCCAGAAGGATAACCAGGAACATTAAAATCTATTTTAAAACCAATTCTCATCGAGCTTATGTTTTGGGTGGATATATAGAATACTTTCTGCACATCACCACTTTCTAATCCTCCCGGAGGCGTTCCTTGAGTAACAAAGTCGTTAGGGCTATCAGCTACATTCCACCCTTCATTAGTAATGGGATTTTCTGAAATGTAATTCAATAATGTAATTGACGCTTTTTTTGCAATATCAGGAGGAATAAGGGTGCCGTTAGCTATTAACTTATAAGTAACATACACCCTGATTTGGTTATTACCATTGTTGAACAATATAGGATCTGAAGTATCTGTTGCTATGTTAAATT
Source organism: Xenorhabdus khoisanae (assembly GCF_001037465.1). Taxonomy (GTDB): domain Bacteria; phylum Pseudomonadota; class Gammaproteobacteria; order Enterobacterales; family Enterobacteriaceae; genus Xenorhabdus; species Xenorhabdus khoisanae. The sequence goes on along the minus strand of NZ_LFCV01000072.1, from coordinate 15,041 downwards.
TAGGGAATAGAAGGCCGGAATTATCTTTATTCATAACTATTTCCTTACCTATAAGATGATTATTTCTTATGATGAAGTTGTTTTCATCACAAATACATATGGATACTGAGTGATACAAATGATGTTTTCTTTTTCACTGACAATCTAACCATGAATATACATTATAATAATCTTGCACATTTCATTACTAAACACAAACAATATTTATTTTTTAATTTTCGTTATATAATTATCATTTTGTATTTTTTAAACATGTGAGTTTCCATATAAAACTGTGATGTCCGTATGTTTTTTTAAATTTATTTTCAGATAATTTATATATTGAACTTGGTTGTTTACTTAAGTTTTTATAACCAAATTTATAACATTGCCAACAGTAATTGTCACAACACAATAAAGTTAATAACATTCACTTTAAATACGTATCCATTTTTCATTAATGTTTTTTTCTAAATTCAACTTTAGATTCTAATATCTATTTCTTTATATTTTTATAATAGGAGTATACTCAATGAGTGATCCTGCAAATTTCTTTACTCAGGCCACCAATTTCACGAGTGCTGTTTCTAGTGGTGTTGATCCCCGTACTGGCTTATTTAATGCTCATGTTACCTTGGGTTATCTGATAGGTAACTATAATCATGGTCCTTCCCTGCCATTGACTCTGAGCTATTCTCCACTTACCACTGTTGATATTGGCTTCGGTAAAGGTTTCTCTCTGGGTTTATCAATCTATGATTCTGACAGCCATTTGCTGGTTTTATCTACCGGAGAGCAATATAAAGTGCTGGAGAATAACAACGGTGTTTTTTTGCAACAACAAAAACTTAAAAATATCCGTTTTGAAAAAGATATAAAAAATGATTGCTACCGGATTATCCATAAATCCGGTGAGGTAGAAATTCTGACTGGCCCCAATAACGCATACAGCCTCAAGGTACCAGTGAAATTACTGACACCTGCCGGATATGCGCTGATATTGGGTTGGGATTATAGTCGGGGACAACAGCCACGTCTGAGCTCTATTCAGGATGCGTATGACACCTTGCTCTCTGTAAGGTACGATGGCGATACCAAAACCACAGTACAGCTGTTACCTGGCCAGAAAGAAGGGTACGACACTGAACTCTGGTTTCAGAATGGCTTACTGGGCAGTATTCATAACTTCAGTTTGGAGGGCTCCCCTTTAGTGTGGCAGTTTAATTATGACACTATGGGATATAATGGTGAATGGGGTTTATGGCTGACCAGAATGACGGCTCCTGGTGGCATGAGTCAGACTGTTCGTTACCGTAATGATGGGCAAGGGCATCATTTCCCGGATTCAGCCCATTTACCACCACTGCCGTTCGTAACTTTGTTTACTCAAACTCCGGGGGGCGGACAGCCAGAGATAAAAACAACCTATACCTACTCAGACAATAACTTTATTGGTGGTTATTCTGGTGTGGACTGGGATAGTCAACAGGATAATTTATATGCAATTTTAACTGATTATTCGTATTGGTCTGAAGAAAGCAGTACTTGCAATGGTCAAACAAAAATCTGTAAACGCACTTATAATAATTACCACTTGCAAGTAGAAGAAAAGACATCCCAAAATAGTTGCACTCATAAAACTACGATAGAATATTATGCAGTCATTGGTCAGAACTTTGATCGCCAACCCCCCCAGTTTCAATTACCGAAAACCAGTACAACAATCTGGGAAGATAAAACCGGCTCACGTAGTGAAATAACCCGTACTGTATTTGATGATTCAGGGAATCCTGTCAGTAATATTACTTTGAGTGGTAAAACACAGGCGCAAATTAGAGAAAAAATAGAATGGGAATACTATCCAGCGACTGGCAGCGGTAATGATTGCCCTCCGGATCCTAACGGTTTTACCCGTTTTATTAAAACAATGACAACAACGCCAGCCCCTTCAAATTATACAAGTCCGTTACAAAAAACGATATATCGTTACAGACAATATAATAATCCGTCCAGTAGTACGATAATTACCTCTGTCTTAAAAACAAGTGAATCTCATTACCTGGGTAACCAGTTAATTGGCCAAAATAGTTATGAATACGTCGATAATAAAGATAGGAATGAATTTGGGCGATTGAAAACAGTAAGCAATACGCATTATCCAAATGGAGCAATGTACTCTGCTTATACAGAACAACATGATTTTAATTTTAGAGTTGAAGGAAATCAGTTAATACAAACCCATACTATTACCAGTTCCGATAAATTACAGTTAACGCGACGTGAAGCCCGTTCACGTTTTACCGGGCGGTTATGGTCATCAACTAACGCACAAAATGTGACTTCAACTGCTGCCTATGACAAGTTAGGCCGGGTCATTAGTTCGACTATCAGCCAAGGCACGAGCTATGAAAATATCCAGAATTATCAATATGAACAATATCAAAACGGTGTGACTCCTTTTCTTGTCACCATCACCGACAGCAATCAAAACCAGCTTCGCTATGGGTTAGATGGTGCGGGAAGAAAAATTAAACTAGACACAAAATTAAACGCACAAAAGAGTGTTTGGCAAACACTCCAAAAGCAAGACTATGATGAATTAGGACGTGAGCGTACAGTAACGTTGCTTGACTATAATGAGCTTACGCAATCCAACATAGAAAGTGCGGTAACACAAGTGTCACAGACAAATTCTTATGATGATTGGGGGCAGAACAATATTGTATCGTCCACTGACGGCACACAACAGTACAATCTTACAGACCCGGTTGCCTTGACAGTCACCACGTTTAACAGTGGTAAAAATAACAATCGGACAGGTAAAACTGTGACTACTTATAATTCAGATCATCAACCGATTACGATTGCACTGTATGACAAAAATAACGTTTTATACAGCCAAAGCGCTATGGAATGGGATGGGTGGCATCAGTTACGCAAACAAACTGATGAATTAGGCCGTGTGACGACTTACGAATATGACAACTGGGGACGGGTAACCAAAACTACTTTGCCTGATAATGCGGTTATCACCAAAAAATATTGTGATTATTCCCCCGAAAACCTGCCAGTTGAAATCGCAGTCAATAACGTTGTTTTGGGGACACAAAGTTTTGACGGATTGGGCCGTTTGTTAACAACTTCATCCGGTGGCCGCACTTGGCAATATAGCTATGACCTAAGCACAGATATCTATCCAACAACGGAAATAACCCCGTTGGGGCAAAAACGTCAACGTCTCTATATTGCTGCATTGGAGAACGCGCTTGCATCGGTTTCTACAAGCGAAATTAGTCAGAATTTCCAATACAACAGCAACGGTTCTGTTAATTCTGCCTCAGAAAAGAACGCTAATACTGGAAATAACGTCCTGTCATATCAATATCATCCATCAGGTCGGCTGAGCAATGAAAACCTGGATGGTAAACCTACAAATTACGCTTATACAACAGCTAACAGATTGAAAACTTATACGCACGTTGATGGTGCCGTACAGACCATAACCCCGGATACGTTTGGAAGAATAACTGCAATCGCAGATAAAGATATGCAGGTCACTGTAAAATATGATGACCTGGGACGTTTATATTATTGGCAAGGTATAGATCTAAAGAGCAAGAAGACCTTAAGCACTACGGTTAAATTTGATGATTTCGGCAGAGAAATAAGTCGGAACATAAAAGGGGAAGAAGATTGGTCTATAAATCAATATTGGAATAAAAATCATCAAATTAATAATAAAGAGACTCTCCTCAATAGCGTCTCTGTCCGCAACGAAATTTACGGCTACGATAACCGTAACCGATTGATAACCTATAGCTGTACAGGAACACAAGCGCCGACTGATAATTATGGCAATGTTATTCGTAATCAAACTTTTTCTTATGATGTCTACGGTAATATCCAAACGTGTACATCAAATTTCGCTGATAATTCAACAAATGTAACCACCTACGTATATGGAAATACAAAAGATCCATGTCAGTTAACCAGCGTCAAACATACGCACCCGCGTTATCCCTCAGGATTGCTGAAATATGATACCTCAGGCCAGTTGACGCAAGATGAGCAAAATAGAAACTTGAGTTATGACCAACTTGGGCGTCTGTTCAGTGTGAAAGACAGTAATGGAACAAAAACCAATTATACTTATGACCCACTTAACCGGCTCAAAGGACAAGGCACAACATCTTTATATTATCGGGGTAATCAGCTGATCAACATTATTGAAAGCGATAACAGTACCCGTTTGCTCAATACTGATACAGGCTGTTGTGCGCAGTACAAAACGGGTAAAAAAGCCGGTGTCTGGCTCACCGGTACAGACAGCATGAACTCAGTTATTACCGTCGAAAATAATGGTGATAAAGAGAACTATGCTTATGCAGCTTATGGAGAATCTCTGTCTACTGCGCGTGGTGTTAGTGTGCTGGGTTTTAATGGCGAACGTAAAGATACTGTGCTCAATGCCTACCAACTGGGTAATGGCTATCGAGCCTACAGTCCTTCGCTCAGAAGATTCACCTTACCTGATAGTCTGAGTCCATTTGGTGCAGGAGGAATAAATGCCTATGCTTACTGTCTGGGAGACCCCATTAATCTGGCCGACCCATCAGGGCACTTGAGTTGGCAGGCATGGCTGGGTATTGGTCTGGGTATTTTGGGGCTGGGATTAGCAATCATCACTGGTGGCATAGCGATAGCAGCAGCGGGAGGCGTTATGGCGGCGATCAGTGCAGCATCGGTTACCTCACTGGCGGTGGGCGCGCTCGGGGTAGCATCAGATGTGACAGCCATTGTGAGTGGGGCGTTGGAAGAAGCTTCTCCACAGGCTTCATCTATCTTGGGTTGGGTTTCACTGGGAACGGGTGTGATAGGTCTTGGTGTGTCAGTGGCCAAAGCAGGCGTAAAAGCGGTTGGGAAGCTTGATGCACTATCAGAGCGAATCGCCACGATACAACGAGAAGGACTGGGTGGCAAAGGCGCTGTTAATGCGGCTAAAAGGATGGCACAAAATGGGAATGAGCTGGCTGAATCTGTTAATAATACTGGTGTAGGTAAAGGTATCTTAGAGAATACCAAACTTAAATTCTATGGTGTTGAGAAGAATTTAGCCGAAGAGGCAATACGCAATAAAAACGCGGTAGTCACTATTGTCAGAAATGCTGAAGATCTTGATGTCCTATCTGATACATCAAGATCGCATAAGTTTATTTTTAATGAAAAAGGTACATTAGCCATAGGAAGTATCAGTAAGAAAGTTGACCCTAAAATGCTTTCTCATCCCGTATTAGCCAAGGAGGCTGACGGATTGAGTGTCATTAGTGCCGGATATCTGTTTAAGTCAGGCAATAAAATTTCTTTGGTGAATCACTCAGGCCACTTTAGGCCACCTTTTCATAGCTTAACTCCAGTCTCAGGATATATAAGAAGAGAATTTAGCCTAAAAACTGAAACTGTTTTGGCTGAGTCATTCAAACATGGGATACTAAAACTATTTCGATAATCATTATTAAATAAAGAACATGCGGTTACATGATGAGGCCTTTTAACGCTAGTAACCGCATTTGTAGTAAATGATATGAAAATAGTTCAACTTTGGAATTAACAATGCTAATAGTGAATCAAAAAACATCCAATTTATGTACGCGCTTTTATGAAGCTGTTAGCACTGTGCCTGCATTATAGCCTTCTTTGTAACTTAGCTTCTTGGTGATATCTATTCCAGAGCAAGCCAACTTCATTCTGACAATAGCGCATTCATTTCACTTAAAAATTTCCAAAACACGATAAATAGTTACTTGCTGTAATCGTCTCTCTTTTTAGTCATCTTGTTGGTGAGTATATCTACACTGATTGGGGAGTAATGCTATGACATATTTCCATTTATTTTCCCACAATCTTTTTGTACTGACGATACTGATAAGTCAGTCATCACTGGTGGGAGAAAAGTGAACCAGCCACCATATTTGAATTGTTAGAGTAGTCATTCACAAAAATCAGAACACATTCATGGCGGATTTAATTTGTAATCCACGTACAATATCCATTTTTTCAGCCACCAACACCGCCGCTTCCAGTTCACTGCACTGATGCGTCCGCATTAACGCCCGCCGTTCGGCTTTTTCTTCTTTTTCCGTCATCCCCAGCGCCAGATAAAGGCTCGGTGGCACCACCCGAAACAACGCTTCGATTTTTTTCGCCAGCACCACGCCTTCGGTATAACAGCGGGGGAGTTTACTGGCGGAGAGCAACACGGCTTTTTGTTCTTCCGTCAGTTTCTTAAAACGGGCGATTTGTTCCACTTCATCCGGCGGCATGGTCAGGCACAGCCACCATTCTGCCATATTCAGCATTTTCTCAGCGGTATCCGGGTAATCAGCAAGGTTTTGGGTTGCCAGCCACAGCCAGGCCCCCAGTTTACGCCACATCTTGACGACCTTGGTCATATAGGGTGATAGCAATGGGTTGGTAGTAGTAATATGCCCCTCGTCAATCACCAGTTGCAGTTCCCGATCCTTATACTGATCACGTTCAGCCAGGTTATTCACGGTGTTAATCAGCGACACCATCGCCAGCGCCATCTGCGCCGAGTAATTTTCCCGCGCCAGCGTGCCCAGATCAATCAACGTGATATCCACTTCCGACCAAGGCGTTCCGGGACGGTTAAACAGTTCCCCTTCAAAGCCTTGAGTGAACATCGACATGGCACCGGCCATTTCATCCGCCCGTGCCCGCCGATGTGCCGTAATTAACGGCTGGCCGTGTTCATCCTGCTGGTGATTGCGGGCGATGGCATACAGCGCACTTTGTAAGTCTGAGGCCACCATCTGACGTTGTTCTTCATGGCTGGTGTGAGCCGCCATCATAATGGCTTCGCGGATCAAACCGCGATCCGAGCGGGTCAGGCGCTCTTCCTCTTTTTTCTCACCGCCGGTGATCATCAACCGGGCGGCAATTTCCATCTCGCCCAGAATATCGCGCTGTTCATCATTTTCATCTTCCTGCGATTCATCAGGAATATTCTGCCATTGATTGGGGCTGAGTTGCAGCAACTGATGGGCATCAGCAAACAGCGCCAGACTCACGCCACAACCCGGTTTGATACCGATTTTATTGACCGTCAGCCCCAGACTGGCGTAGTAATCGGCCAGCAAGCCAAAGCTGTTCCCCGCTTCGACAATAAACAAGCGCGGTCGGTGGATAGCCATCAGTTGCACCAGGGAAGCACACAGGGTGGCGGATTTACCTGCCCCGGTCGGGCCAAACAACAATAAATGCGCATTCTGGGTGCGATCCTGTTTGTTCATCGGATCAAAAGTTAGCGGCGCACCACCGCGATTAAAGAAGCTGAACCCCGGATGCCCGGTGCCGGTTGAACGGCCTGTTACCGGCATAAGCCCTGCCAGATGTTGCACCCAGGTCAGGCGACTATACCAGTGTTTCCTGTCCTTCTGCGGATTAAAACACATCGGCAGGGCGCGCAAATAGGCATTCAGCGGGGAAACACTGAATTCCGGTCGCACCGGTTGTAATCCGGCCGTCAGCAGGGTTGACGATAACTGATGTACCCGCTGGTTCAGGTCAGTGACATCGTTGCCCCGCACCAGAAAGGTCAGCGCACTGCGGTACAGTTTATGCCGTCGTCCCAGTAAGGCTTTGACTTCCTGCACATCCTGCCGGACACGCGCCGATTCGGTATTTTCCCCCACCGCATTTTTTGCCAGCCGGGTAAAATTCTCTTCCAACGTATCCTGTGCCTGCGCCACAATGGTCAAAGAAACTACGGTGCCTTCCGGCATCATATCCATCAGGGCATTGATATTATCCCCCCGTTTCACTTCGCCCGTCAGCGTGCCCGGCTCTGGCGGGCGGCGCAGGCGTTCAACCGGCACCGCTTTATGCGGCAGGCCATCAAACCACCAGAGTCCGTTTTCGGGATCAGACACTGGTGGGTTAAACCACAGGCTTTCGGCAAAGTCATTATAAATCGGGAGCTCGGGCTGCATGGGCGTTTCATAACTCACCGTGTGGTAAAAATCGGCTTTTGCCATGCCCCAGTCCGGGGATGGATTAAAATGACGTAACAACCAGCTATGGATCTGCATGCCATTCTGCCGAACGGCAACAATGCCCGCCGCCGCCAGTGACGACACCAGACGCTCGCAGACCTGATTGAGTGCGGCAATTGAAGATAACGTTGAGAGGTTTGCCTGTGATTTGTGCGCAGGCAGCCAGCGATAGACTACCATACGCGTCTGGCGTTGTTGTCCCCGCCACGGTTGTCCGGTAATTAAACTGTCGTGAAATATCCCCTCAGGCTGGGCAATACTGTTCAGATGGCGTTCGGACTCGGCCAGAAAGGCATCCGTAAACGCTGTGCCTTGCGCCCACGGTTTCACATAGTCCCGTAACGTATTGAGGTAACTGGCCGGATCATCTTCATCCTGACAAAAAAACTGCACCACCCACGGTGAGATATCGTCTTCTTCCAGACTGTCCTGGATCGCATCTTCCAGCTGATCCCGAATCTCAATCAATCGTTCAAGGGGACGCCCTTCCGTGGCAACAGGTTCTATACGATAGACCGCGCCGACGGATACACCATCATCCAACAACAGGCATTGCCCGTCTTCCAGATATTCCACCCAGGGCAGGTAGTCGATGATGGAGGGACTGGCCCGGTAAATTGCGGCTTCATCGGCTTCACGCAGCTTGCCGGGGCGGTTCAGTGCGTTGGGGGTTTCCATTACAGGGCCTCCGTGCGTTCACCCGGCAGGGCGTACTGCACCTGCTGATAAAACGGAAACACGGTGCTGTAACCCGGTATCGGCGTATTGCCTGCCGCCAGATGCGGAAAGACATACATCACCATATCGGGATTGGGGAGACGGGGAAACTGCTGGCTGATTTCCTGCGCAGCCGAACGGCTGTAATGGTCAGGCTCTTCCAGTGCTCGTCTCCGTTCGGTCCCAGTCAACGTTCTACGCAATGCGGCTCTTGCCTGCACGGTAGTGTGACCGGCTTTATTTCCCTGCCACATCGCCAGCACCGTCTGCTCGCCGGCAGGCAGCAACGTGTCTTTCGAGGTTGAACAACCGGCCATCAGCCCTGACAGACACAGCACGATAGAATAGGTTATTTTCCGCATACATCGGTCTCCGTAGTGCCAATCGCGATAAAGGTGGCAAACTCAGGATGGACGGCCAGCTCCGATACCGTAAACGGCAGACGCTCCCACTGTTCAGGCTCAGCCTCGTTGTTGCCTTCCAACATGGATTGCCACTGTGTATCTGACAGGCGCCAGACAATAACATCACCATCACCCAGCTGTTGACACGCATTGCCGATGGCAAGATAGAGCCGGGACGCTTTTTGATGGGCAGGCCGCCAATAGAGCTGAACCGGTACAGGTTCAGCCTGTGGGGGTCTGTTGATTTGCAGGCAATAGGGCGGGCTGGCACTGAACAGCCATTGAAAGACAGACTTTTCCATTAATCTAAGGCTTCCTGAGTATCATGTTGAACGAGTTCACTAACGTTGTAACGCACCTTACGGCCTTTCGTTTCGTAATCCATCGCCAGACTTTGGGTGATATGCACCACAACACCGGCACCGGGCGGGACGTAGACCGCATCAAACGTCTGGCTGTAACGTTGTTTGAGCCATTCGGTGATGTCATTCATGCCACCGGCCATGGCTTTTCCTAATGCCGCCTGTCCGGCGTTACCCGTTAAAGCGGAAGTGATGCCGCCAGCACCGTTGGTTTGGGCGGTTCGCTGACTTTCGTTCAGGGCGTCCCCGGCCGAATTCATGGCCGAAAGGGCAAACAACGTTGGCAGATAGGTGCTGGCGTTAGATTTACGCTCGCCGCTGATACAGGGAATGCCGTTTTCATCGGACAACCAGCCGATACCCTGCTGATTTTGCCCTTTGCCCGGCAGGGTACGCACCGTGCCATCCTGGAACACAAAGGTGATGGAATTGACCTGTCCGCGTACACAGGAGAGTGTCCAGTCACCACTGGCTGAACCAGAAACCACCGCCCCTTCCACTTCTGGCAGCTCAATACCGTTGGCGGTCAGGTTGTCTTTGCCAATCAGGATCTTGAACGGGTAAGGGTCGGTCACTGTGCCATTGACAGGCACTCGGCCTAATAACGCGGTCATCGCCTGACTACCGACCAGCGTGGCATTTTCCGGCAAGGTATAGACCGGGGTTTCGTTCTTTTCCTTCAGCGCGGGCTCGTTCTGCACTTTTTGCCCCGCTGTCGGTTGTTCGCTTAAAAAAGAAGTGGGATATTGCGGTGTCGATTGACCATTCCCCATCGCTTGCAACGCTGTCAGTTTTTCATCCGCCGGATTGACCCAGATAAATTCATCCTGCCCAACGACTGGGTGGGCGGCATACGGACTGCTCAATGCGCTTTGGCTTTCCGGTGCAGACAAAGGTGTTGAATTTAACCGCTCAGTGAGCAAATCAATTTGTGCCAGCAAACTTTGCTGCTCATCCTGCAACGTGCGCTGGCGCTGTTCATCGTCTTGACGAATAGCCGCAACGGCCGCATCGATTTGGCCGGCAACATCCTGATTCTGATTTTTTAACTGGTCATTTTCTTTCAGGATATCGGTATTCTGCTGGCTTAAGCGTTTCTGCTCTGCCCGCACTTTATTCAGTGCCCCTATCAGGGTACGCAGGGTATCTTCCGGCGTATCGCCCCCCACGCCCAACGCCTGTAACTCCTCCGGTGATAGCGTGGCCAGCACATTATTCGACGTCGTACCGGGCGCGGCACCTTCCGTTGAACTGCAACTTTTGATACCGATAAATCCACCAATAACCAGCACTGTCGGCACCAGTATTTTCACCAGACTGTTGGATTTAATCTGCATCGCGGCCTCCCGGTTTCACCGATGCCGGTTCAGGGATAAAGGTATTATCCAGCGGTACTTTGGTGACGAGGTACAATACCGTCGTATCTTCCGGTGACCCCGTTTCACCCAGCCAACGATGCTGGAACGTGGCAGCCACAAACTGCCCCTGTAATTCTCGCGGGTCGAGGGTGATAGTGCGTTTGGCCGTATTACGCAGTTTCAGCGCGATGACCGTGTGAGGGTGTAATCGCCAGCCAGCCAGTGGCATAATCGCAATCGGCTCTGACGGGTAAAGCGTCGTGATGGACGAGGGCAAATGCAAATTCACCGGCTGAATGCCTGTCACCGGCTCGACGGTACGCAACGGGGCATACAGTTGCTGCGCGGCATAGCGGGTTAGGGCAACCGGAACGGGTGCCAATAATTTGGCGTTGTTCTGCTGTTGTGATTTTTCAGTCGGAAGGGGTTGTTTTTTATCCGGATAAACAATACGCACGGGTTCCGTTGCGCCCGTTTTACTCGCGGTGATATCCAGTAAAATGATTTCACCGTTTTCGCTGTCCTGCAATTGCAGGCGGGTTTGCGGGAAGGTACTGTTGGCTTTCAGGTAAATCGCCCCGCCCGCGCTCTGTACCCGCAATGTATCGCGAAGCGCTGGCGGAAAACCGATACGGACATTCCGGTCAGCAAAAATAATTCGTTCCTGACCGACTTTGAGCGCAATGGATAACGGAATGCGTTCCCACTTCATCAGCTCATCAGCCTGTGTGCCGACGCTGAACAATAACAAACTGACCCGTCCCAGCCAGCGACCAAATGACACTCTGCTCATTGAAACACGCCCTTTTTCTCTTCCAAAGGTTGCGGCATGGCTTCCAGCCGCTGTGGCATGCCGTCGTAACAATCCAGTGCCAGCCCGAAGGGATTACGCTCGGCATCGCCCTCCCAGCGCACCACTTTCAGCGGATAACGTACCAGTGCCCGTTTAACTGGTTCGGCGTGATAATATTCATCGGCCACCAAATCCAGCCGGACTACCCAGTTATCCCGGTCACGCACTGTCACACTGCGTGTCCCATAGCCCCGGCCGGGAATTTCATACACCACCCGCACCCGGTCAAGCAGCTCGCCACTGTCAGCACGGGTTTTGGCATCTTCATGCAAAAAATCCTGACAGGCCGGAGTCAGATAAGGGGAAAGTGCATAAATTTTGGACAGATAGTCCTGTGCGCCATTTTTCGGCCAGGCATTCAGTTGCTGGAAAATATAAAAGGCGAAACTATAGACACTGGGGGCGGGAATTTCCCACCACGGGCGCGTACTGCCGGTGCGTAAGTCCGGTGGATTATGGATGGTGAGATTGCGCGGTGAAGCCATCCAGCCCGTCAGGCTCAGCAGCAATACCAGCACCAGAATGCCGCACGCCACTCGCAGGGTCAGGATATGCTGATCCTGGTTTTTCACCGCATGACGGAACCGGCTCATCGCGCTCTCCTGCTGCGGCGCAACGACCAACCCTGAGCGGCAATAATCAATGCCGGATCACCGATACCCAGCCGGCGTTTTTTCTCTTCCAGTTTCAGCCAGATATAATTCTCCGGCTTGCCACGTTTAACATGCGCAAGCCAGCGCCCGCCAAAGCTGATCAATAACAAAGGCATCACCAACATGCCGGTCGGAAGTATGACCCAACCGACTAACGGGATCAGGGGAATACTGACTGCCAGTCCGAGCGCGATCCCAGCCAGTGCAGCCAGTCCCATCTCTGGCGTGGTGAACCCGCGAAACACCACCGGTTCGGCGTTTAAACGGTCAGGTAAGAAAGCGATCGTCTGCATGGTGACTGCCTTAAAAGATAATGCTGGCCGATTTCGACAGCAACCAAATCACGGCAACCAACAACACCACGCCGACCACGACAATGGCGCCAAACTGGGTCCAGGTCGATTTGCCATCCCGCACTTCGGAAAAAGTTTCGACGGCGGCCGAGGCGACCTTAAAGAAAGCCACCGCCGAAAGGATCAACCCGCCAATCACAATGCCATCCTGCGCGTATCCTTTCGCCTGTCCCAGCAATCCGCCCCCGCCACCACTTTTCGGTGGCTCGATAGCCGGTAAATCAGCCCAGGCTGATTCACAGGAAAGGCAGCATAATAAAAGAAAAGCGTTTATTCTGGTCATCAGGCTCGTACCGATACGCCGGCAGACGGTAAAAATTTGCTTCATATTGACTCTGTTCCTTTTCATTATGTTCGCTGCATTAACTGGCAAACATCCAGACAACCATGACCAGCAATACTGTGGTTCGAATGGCAAACTGTTTGAGGGTCTGATTACGCACTTTTTCATTCGCCCAGCCATTCCAGACATCCACTGCGGCCCAGGCCGCCCAGAAAAACACCGTGGCTAAGAAAAACCCGACACACACCAGATACAGAAAATTGATATCAAAATGCCCCGAGGCCACTTCAAAAGCATTGCGTTGTGCCTGCGTCATTGCGAATTTTCCTGACGGTAATGGCCAGATAACGCGCCGGATCCCTGGGGCTGGTCGCGGGAAGGCGTGAGATAGTGATCGATACCCGCTTTGATGGTGCTGAGATCAGCCTGGATGCGCTGATAATCAAAGTCATAACGAGGAAGTTTTGACGTATCCGATTGCTTTTCTGCGATGCTTGCGCGTTCCAGTGCTATCTGCACCTGCTCAATCAGACGCTTTGCACTCGCCAGTTCGTCTTTTTCGGCCGCATGGGCAAGCGGCATACACAACATGGTCAATCCCAGCAGGCAGGCAGAACAGGATATCGAAAAGCCACCGCGCATAAACACTCACCTTATGATGGGTTCCAAAATGCCAAGGATGCGGCGTTTTTTAGCGGCGGTCAGTAATAAACTCTTTATGCTTTGGTGAAAATTAGCTAAATAGTCTGACTAATTTATTCGATTAACGGTTTAATAATGAAGGAAGACACATGCTGCGGATTGATTTAAACGTTCCCGATGACGAATATGAGAAGGTACGGAAGCTCGGCGCACACTGGGATGCAGCCGCCCAAATCTGGTATATCGATGGCAGTTTTGACCCGACGCCGTTTATGAACTGGTTGCCGTTCTACAATGTGCATGCTGCCTTTTGGTATCTCGCCCAAACCCAGACGCTGTGCCCACACTGCCATGAACACACTACGGTCACGGCGTTTATATTACCTGCCGGACACCAGCTACTGGAAGCGGATAACGGCGATGAACCCGGCACTGAGGTGGACTACTCTGAGCAAGATAGCCCGGCGTTCCTGTTTTATATCGCCGATATTCCTACTATTGTGCGTAGCGTGCTGCCCGGTTTTCATCACACACTGCGCAAGGCGGTCAGCCAACGGCTGCGCAGGCAGCATTGGATAAACCATTGCGAACACTGTGACGCACAGCAGGATGATACCGACATGTTTGCGGAAGTCGGTGGGGCATTTTTCCCAACTTCCAAAGAGCAAGCGGCGGCTATTCAGCTTCACCGTATTGATCAGCCCTTTGTGGGGTATTGTGAAGATATTTCGCATCATCACTACCATTTTGATCCGAAGCTGGATACCCGAGCCTGTAAAGCCTGTGACTGGTTTGAATGGATGACGCAGGTGGTGAATGTACCGTCAAAGTATCAACATTAACTGGTAAGACTGACGCGCCGCCAAGCGGCTTGTCTGCTGAGTAATGACAGGCAAAACAGATATCTGTTTTGCCTGTCATTACTCAGCCACATAAATATTAATCTTGAATTTACCCAACAAATATAATTTATGATTTAATCATCCACCTTATATCTTGATAAAACTTCATTTAAATTCTTTATTCTTTTTTTAGAAGGGCTTAACGTCATAAAACTCACAGAGAAAAACCCAATAAAAATCATAAAAATTATTACAAGAAAAAAAGAATATCCTTGTGGGTTTTTATTATCAAAATAAGATGCCATTAAAAATATCAAAACCATAGCAGTGAAAAATATACCGTCCATCATTAGCTCAAAAACTCTACCTACTTTATAATAAAAATCGGTTTTAATAATTGGATGCTCAAAATCAAATAACACATAAAAATTTAATTTTTTAATGTCACGTATGTAATCAGCTCTAACACCATTGCGATCGAGT
Source organism: Xenorhabdus khoisanae (assembly GCF_001037465.1). Classification (GTDB taxonomy): domain Bacteria; phylum Pseudomonadota; class Gammaproteobacteria; order Enterobacterales; family Enterobacteriaceae; genus Xenorhabdus; species Xenorhabdus khoisanae. The sequence continues at coordinate 40 of NZ_LFCV01000072.1, read as the reverse complement.
TTTGAAATTATATTTCTTAATTTTGGTGATCTCGTTTTTG